>NZ_JBFRCU010000166.1:0-6836 GCF_052113205.1 Inquilinus sp. YAF38
CGCTGCTGCCGGGCGCGCTGCCGGTGGTGACCGCGGGGCACCTCACCTCCACCGCCGACGGGCTCGACGCGCTGCTGTTCCACTGGGACACCGCCCAGTCGGGCAACACCCTGACGCTGGCGCCGCGCTCGGACTTCAAGCCCGGCGGCGTGGCCCTGAACGACAGCCAGTCCTCGCTGGCCGGCTATTACGGCCGGGCCTGGGACAATGGCGACAAGGCCTTCGCCACCCGCTTCGCCCAGCTGTCGACGATCAACGACCGCAGCGACTACAAGGCGGCGCTCGACGCCTGGTCCAGCAAGGCGGCGCACGCCCAGTCGATCGCCCTGGCCAATTCGGCCGGCACCATCCTCGGCGCGGCAATGAGCTGCCCGGTCTTCATCGACGACAGCGTGCTGCTGGGCGAGGACAACTGCGCCTGGGCCAAGGTCACCGGGCGCTGGACCGACCAGTCCTCCACCAGCGACACCCAGGGCTACTACGTCTCGGGCACCACCTACCGGATCGGCGCCCAGCACGAGATCGCCCCCGACTGGTATCTCGGCGCCTCCTTCGGCTTCGGCCAGAGCTGGGCGMGGATGGATGGCGGCTCCTCCGGCAACGGCGACACCTATGACGGCTCGGTCACGGTGAAGCGGGTCATGGGGCCGTGGCAGTTCGCAGGCTCSGTCGCCTTCGCCGGCGGCTCGTTCGAGGCCGACCGCCGGGTCGACATCCCCGGCATCGCCAGCGAGACGCTGAAGAGCGACCCCAGCATCTTCCTGGCCGGCGGCCGGCTGCGCGCCGCCTATGAGTTCGCCTTCGMSGACTGGTACATCCGGCCCTATGGCGACCTCGACGTGGTCTACACCGACCTGCCCGGCTTCGAGGAGAAGGGCGACGACCTGTACGCSCTSGACGTCCGCGGCAGCAGCAAGACCAGCGTGGCGCTGTCGCCGATGGTGGAGTTCGGGGGGCGGCTGGACCTGGACCCGGAGACCGCGCTGCGGGCCTATGTCGCCTTCGGCATGAGCTACCTGCCGGACAACAGCCGGACGATCCATTCCAGCTTCGCCGGGGCATCCTCGGCCAACGGCACCTTCAGCGACCAGATCGACTCGCCGGAGGTGCTGGGCCGGATCGATGTCGGGCTGCAGCTGTTCCGGTCCGGCGGCTTCGAGCTGAAGGGCGAATACACCGCCGATGTCGGCGGCGCCTTCCTCAGCCAGTCCGCCAGCGCCCGCGCCGCCTATCACTTCTGACGGCGAGGGCCATCGGCAATGATCGGGCCGCGGGGAGACCCCGCGGCCCGGCCGGCTTCGATCTGGCGATCATCAACCTCCCAGCCGTGAAAGGAGAGGAGGCCAGACACGCGCGCTTCCCAAGTGACAGTCGAAAGAACTGCCGCCGTTGATTGCCGGTCGGCCATGGGATTCTTGTTTCGACAGCAAGCGGCAACGGAGGCCGAATACTATCAAATGATGGGCCCTGGCCGGATCTGGTACCATTGATTCCCTCCAACTGGATCTATGGCCGGAATACATACGGCAATAACATTCGCTTCGGCCGCGCCTGTGAGATGAGCGGTGACATCTGAGTGGGGGGTGGGGGGATCATGGCGGAAAGATTGTCCGGGACAGGCTTCAAGCCTGGCGCGAGCTTGGTCGACGCGGTGGCGAGGCTTTCCGGTGCCCCGAGCTGCCGGGCGCAGGCATCAGCTGCGAGCCCGGCAGCCTTCAGAGCAGCGCCGCCGCGTCAACCTGTTCTGCATCGGCGCCGCCTGGTCGCCGGGCTGCTGGGAACTGCAGCCTGGCTCGCCATGCCGGATCCGGCCGCGGCACAGAGTTGCCCGCAGGGGATCTACTACGACTGCGTCTTCGGCACCGCGGGACAGGGGGGCGGGTCCTTCGGCGGTTGGGGCCTCCCTGGATACACGGTCAACGCGCCGACGGTGTCGGCCACGAGCGCGGCTGAGACTCCGTCCGGCAACAGCCTGCCCGGCTTCCTGGCCTTGGGCCAAGGGGGCGTCGGAGGGGTCGGCGGATCCAACAGCGACAGCGCTGGAGGCGTTACGGGCGGCGCCGGCGGCGGCGGCGGTGCGGTCACCGGCACCGTCGGCATCATCCTGGCCGGCGCGACTGCGAATGCCGTCACCGCGACCACTGCGGGTGACAGCTCGCCCGGCGCCTATGCCGTCAGTGTCGGCGGGCAAGGCGGCGTCGGCGGCTATGTAAATACCGGCCTGGGTGGTGACAGCTCCGGCGGCGCGGGCGGCGGGGGCGGCGCAGCCGGTGACGTCGTTGTCGGCGGCGATATCGGCGACTCCTCTGTCGGCCTGACCGCCATCATCTCCACCGGCGGCACGTCCTCTCCCGGCATCGTCGCCCAGTCCGAGGGCGGCGCGGGCGGCAGCGGCGGCACCGGAAATGGTGAGAAATTCAAAGGTGGGAACGGCGGGAACGGCGGTGCCGCGGGCGCGGTGACGGTCACCGTCGGCGAAGGCTCCGCCATCACGACGACGGGGGACGGTTCCGTCGGCATCCTGGCGCAGTCTCTCGGCGGGGCAGCCGGCCTGGGAGGATTCGGAAACAACGACAGTGGCGGCACGGGCGGCACGGGCGGCGATGCGAGCACTGCGACGGCGAACAACAACGGCTCGATCAGCACCCAGGGCCAGGCGGCCCATGGCATCGTCGCACAGTCGCTGGCCGGGGGCGGCGGGTCCGGCGGCACCTCCTGGGGTCTCTTCCACTCCAACGGCGGAACAGGGGCCGCAGGCGGCACCTCCGACCAGGCCAGCGTGGAGAACAACGGGACGATCACGACGATCGGCCCGAATGCGTTCGGCGTCCTGCTTCAGTCCATCGGCGGCGGCGGCGGTGCCGGCGGCAGCGCCAGCGGCGTCATCGCGAATGTCGGCGGCAGCGGCGGCTTCGCGGCCGATGGCGGCAACGTGAGCTTCACCGCAGGCAACGGCGAGCCCTGGACCACGAGTGACGACAGCATCACGACCAGCGGCATCTCCGCCATCGGTGTTCTCGGCCAGTCGATCGGCGGCGGCGGCGGCGATGGCGGCGGCGCGTCTGGCGTTTTCGTGACCATCGGCGGCACCGGCACCGGCGGCGGCAACGGCGGACAGGTCACTGCCGCGCTCGATCCCGGCTCCCAGATCGGCACGTCGGGCGACGGGTCCGCCGCCGTCGTGATGCAGTCGATCGGCGGCGGCGGCGGCAACGCCGGCAATGCCGCAACCGGGGGGCTGTTCGCCGGGGTCGCGATCGGCGGGGCGGCCGGCCAGGGGGGCAATGGAGGACCGACCCAGATCACGTCGACCGGAACGACGATCACGACTTCCGGCTCGAAGTCGCCCGGCCTTGTGGCGCAGTCGGTCGGCGGCGGCGGCGGAAACGGCGGCCAAGCCTTCTCTGGCTCGATCGGACCCGGCTTTGCGGCCGATGTGTCGGTCGGTGGCACGGCCGGCGCCGGCGGAGCCGGCGGCTCGGCTGTCGTCGAGGTGACAGGCGGCTCGATCGCGACGGGCCAGGATCAAGGGCTCACGGGCGACAGCAGCGATCCGAGCAGCTGCTCATCGCTGCCCTGCAACACGCTCCCGGTCGACAGCTACGGGGTTGTGGTCCAGAGCATCGGCGGCGGCGGCGGCCTCGGCGGGTCGGCGATGTCGAAGGCCGTGGCCATCGCGATCCCGGTGACAGGCTCCGGCAGCCAGGTCGGGGTGGCCGCCTCAGTGGCCCTGGGCGGGAAAGGCGGCAGCGGCGGCGCCGGGGGAACCGCGCAATTCTCGCTGTCGAACGGCGGCACGATCACCACCAGCGGCCAGGGATCCACGGCCGTGCTGGTCCAGAGCATCGGCGGCGGCGGCGGCGCCGGCGGCGACTCCTCCGCCAGCGCCGCAGTGCTGGGATATGGTGAGCTGTCGGTGCCAAGTGGCGCCAACTCGGAAGGCTTGTCGATCACGGTCTCGATGGGCGGCAGCGCCGGCGGCGGCGGTGCGGGCAGCTCGGTGGGAGTCGCGCTGGGCGGCACGGCCACATGGGACCAGACTCAGAATCAGGGCCAGGGCGGTTTCGACCTCACCCCCGACCAGGGTCTGGCCCCGACCGCCATCGTCACCTATGGCGACTTCGCGACCGGACTCAAGGCGCAGTCTATCGGCGGCGGCGGCGGCGATGCCGGGTTCGGCAGCGGCAACACGCAGGATTTCGGCACCGGAGCCAGCGGGGCGGTCAAGGTCACCTTGGGCTCGACCGGCGGGTCCGGAGGCGCCGGCGGCGACGTGCAGGCTGCTCTCTTCGCCGGGAACGGCATCACGACCTATGGTTCGGAGGCGGTCGGAATGCTGGTGCAGTCGGTCGGCGGCGGCGGCGGCACGTCCCAGGGCGGCTCCTTCAGCCTCGCCCAGACCTACACGCCAAGCACGGATGACGGCGACCCGAAGGCCCCGACCATCAAACCGAGCGTGACGGTCAACCTCGGCACCACCGGGGGCGGCGGCGGAGCCGGTGGTGACGTGGCGGTCAGCGTGCAGGCTCCGATCACCACCTATGGCGGTGATGCGACCGGCGTGCTGGCGCAGTCGATCGGCGGCGGCGGCGGGCTCGGCGGATCGGCCGGGGCCGACGCCTCGGCGGACAATCCCATCCTTCCCGACCTGAAGGAGCGGCAACTGGTCAGCCAGGTCGCAAACTTTTTCAACGGCAAACCGCCCTCGATCAGCGCGGCCTTCAATCTCTCGATCGGCGGGACCGGCGGGACCGCCGGGACCGGCGGCACGGTTTCGGTGGATCTGTCGGCTCCGGTCACCACGGCGGGGGATTGGGCGCACGGCGTCGTCGCACAGTCGATCGGCGGCGGCGGCGGCAAGGGCGGAACTGCCGCCGCGACCGGCACTGGGGTGTCCGATCAAGTCACGGTCAATGTCACCCACGCCATCGGCGGCAGTGGCGGCAGCGGCAATGACGGCGGCATCGTGACACTGACTCTGGACGACGGCGCCTCCATCACGACAGGCGCGCCCAACGCCCAAGGCAAGATCATCGGCGGGTTTGGCGCTGCCGCCGTGGTCCTCCAAAGCATCGGCGGCGGCGGCGGCATCGGCATGGACGGCTCCGACGCCGCGACGGGTCTCATCTCGGTGGGCAGCGCCACCGGCTACGAATCCAACGGCAGCGGCCCCTGGATCGTCAACGGGGGCGGCAGAGGCGACGGCGGCACGGTGAGTCTCCTGACCAACAACACCAGCCAGATCAATATCGCGACCTCCGGCTTCGGCGCCGACGGCGTCCTGCTGCAATCGATCGGCGGCAGCGGCGGCATCGGCGGGGCCGGTTCCTCGAACTGGACTGCGTACAGCACCGGACGCCTGGACCTGATGGTCGGGGGTGGTCCCGATGCCGACGGCAGTGGCGGCACCGTCAACTTCAACCAGAGCGGCTCACCCAGCGATCCCATCGCAATCTCGACCTCGGGTGATGATGCCTACGGCATTCTGGCGCAAAGCATCGGCAATGGCGGCGGTGTCATCACCGCCACGCAGAGCGCGCCGACCATGACGACCAGCGTCGGCTACGTGTCGCAGAGCCAAGGCGATGGCGGCGACGTCAACGTGACCATCGGCAACCAAACCTCGATCAACACCTCGGGAGCCGCTGCGTTCGGCATCGTCGCGCAGTCGATCGGCGGCGGTGGAGGCGTCATCCGCGTGGACAGTGGCCAGAACGATGTCCCTTCACTCACCACGAATCCGTCCTCGCTGGGCCGGATCACGCAGTGGGAGCCGGGTCAGGGCAATGGGGGCGTTGTGACCGTCACTGTCGATCAAGGCGGGTCCATCAACGCCACCGGCCCGGGCGCGATCGGGATTTTCGCACAGAGCATCGGTGGCGGCGGCGGATTGGTGGCCAACGGCAACACGATCTATGCCGGCGCGCCCCTGACCGCCAGCCATTCCAGCGGCGGAGGCGTTGGCGGTCCTGTCTTGGTGACCGTGAACGACTCGGTCTTGGCCAGCGGCCAGAACGGGATCGGGATTTTCGTCCAAACAGCGGGCTATGGACCTTCGACCGGGCGGGCGGATGTGGTGATCAACAGCTACGACAACCAATTCACCACTGTGTCTGGTGGAACCGGGCCGGGCAGCGCCGGTATCTGGATCGACACTCCCGCCAACGGTCCAGTCGCGTATGTGACCAACGACTGGGCCACGATCACGACGGCCGACGGAACCGGTGGCACGGCAATCACGGTGACCGGCGGCGGGCAGGTCCAAGTGGCCAACAATTCCGGCGTCATCGACGGCACCGACATCACCGGCACAATCACCGGCTCGGTGCTCACCAACGGCGGCCAGTTCCTTCAAAGCGGAATCTACAACGCCGGCCCGATGGTAGACGCCGCGACCGTCACCAACAGCGGGACCTTCAATCTGGGCATGCCGGGCGAGCTGCGGTCCACCAGGGTGACAGGGGATTTGATCCAGACGAAGGACGGCCGGCTGGGCGTGACCGTCGACTCGCTGAACAATGCGGCCGGCCACCTGCAGGTCGACGGCACGGCGACGCTGGACGGCAAGATCGTGCCGACGGTGCTCTCGCTGCTGCCGGGCGCGCTGCCGGTGGTGACCGCGGGGCACCTCACCTCCACCGCCGACGGGCTCGACGCGCTGCTGTTCCACTGGGACACCGCCCAGTCGGGCAACACCCTGACGCTGGCGCCGCGCTCGGACTTCAAGCCCGGCGGCGTGGCCCTGAACGACAGCCAGTCCTCGCTGGCCGGCTATTACGGCCGGGCCTGGGACAATGGCGACAAGGCCTTCGCCACCCGCTTCGCCCAGCTGTCGA
>NZ_JBFRCU010000167.1:0-6738 GCF_052113205.1 Inquilinus sp. YAF38
GCCATGGCCGCCTTCCGCAGCGGCGCGCGGCCGGCGACGGTGATGGATCGGATCGCCAAAGGCTTCACCGATGACGAAACGCGTGCGATCGCGGACTGGCTCGCCGGAAGGCAAGACCATGCCCGGCCGTAGGGCCGTCCTGCGCGGCCTCGCGGCCGGCGGGGCCGCGCTCTGGGCTCCTTCCGTGCTGGGGCAGGGCCGGGCGCAAGTGGTCGTGGTCGGCGGCGGCTTCGGCGGGGCCAGCTGCGCCCGCGCCCTGCGCCGCCGCGACATCGCGGTGACGCTGGTGGAGCCGGAGGAGCGCTTCACCGCCTGCCCGTTCAGCAACGAGGTGATCGCGGGGCTGCGCGACCTCGACGCCCAGCGCTTCGGCTATGACGGGCTGCGGCGGGAGGGTGTCGAGATCGTGCACCGCAGCGCCGTCGCGGTCGATCCAGCGGCCCGGCGGGTCCGGCTCGACGACGGCTCGGACCTCGCCTATGACCGGCTGGTCCTGGCGCCGGGCATCGAGCTGCGCTTCGACGCCCTGCCCGGCTACGACCAGGCCGCCGCCGAGGCGATGCCGCATGCCTGGAAAGCGGGCGAGCAGACGCTGCTGCTTCGGCGGCAGCTGGAGGCGATGCCGGATGGCGGCGTGGTCGCCATCGCCGCCCCGGCCAACCCGTTCCGCTGCCCGCCCGGGCCGTATGAGCGGGCCAGCCTGATCGCGCATTACCTCAAGACCCGCAAGCCGCGCTCCAAGCTGATCGTGCTCGACGCCAAGGACGCCTTCTCGAAGCAGCGGCTGTTCCAGGCGGCCTGGGACGCGTTGTATCCGGGGCTGCTGGAATGGGTGCCGCTGTCCTCCGGCGGGCGGGTGACCGAGGTCGATGCCGCGACGAGGACCCTGGTCACCGAATTCGGCAGCCACCGCGCCGATGTCGCCAACGTGATCCCGCCGCAGCGGGCCGGCGCCATCGCCCAGGCCGCCGGCGTCGCCGACCAGACCGGCTGGTGCCCGATCGACCCGGTCACCTTCGAATCCCGGCTGCAGCCCGGCATCCATGTGATCGGCGACGCCGCCATCGCCGGTGCCATGCCGAAATCCGCCTTCGCCGCCAACGCCCAGGCGCAAATCTGCGCCGCCGCCGTCGCCGGCCTGCTGCGCGGCGAGGTGCCGGCGGAGCAGAAGCTGGTCAACACCTGCTACAGCCTGGTCGCGCCGGGCTACGGCATCTCGGTCGCCGGGGTGTACCGGCCGGCCGACGGCCTGCTGCGCGAGGTCGAGGGCGCCGGCGGCACCAGCCCGCTCGACGCGCCGGCGGAATTCCGCGAGCTGGAGGCCCGCTACGCCGAGGCCTGGTTCCAGACCATCACCGGATCGGTGTTCGGATGAGAGGGGTGACCCCTCTGGTCCTGGCCGCGCTCGCCGCAGCGCCGGCGGCCGCGGAGCCTTACGCGGTCAAGGGCGACGCCATCCCGCAATCGCTGACCGGGCGGCCCGGCGACCCGGCCCGGGGCCAGGCGCTGATGCAGGACCGGCAGCGCAGCCTGTGCTCCCTGTGCCATGCCGGCCCCTTCACCCCGGCCCACCAGCAGGGTACCTTGGCGCCGGACCTGCAGGGCATCGGCGCGCGGCTGAGCGAGGGCCAACTGCGGCTCAGGGTGGTCGACATCAAGCGCCTGGTCCCGGACTCGATCATGCCGTCCTACGCCCGGACCGAAGGCTTCGCGCGCGTCGCCACGGCCTGGCAGGGCAAGCCGGTGCTGACGGCGGCGGAGATCGAGGATGTGATCGCCTATCTCGCGACGCTGAGGGAGTGAGCGATGGCACGGCGTAATCCTGTCCCCGCCCTCCCAGACAAAATAAGTCCCCCCTCCCCTTGCGGGAGGGGGGCAGGGGGAGGGGTCTGCGCGCGTCCGCGCGCGAATGCGCAGGGCACAGAACTCGCCGCCCGCGCGGAGTGGCCGCAGTCCGGGCCGGAGACCGGCCTCGAAAACCCCCTCCCCCTATCCCCCTCCCGCGAGGGGAGGGGGGACTCGATGGTTTTTGCCCGCCGCGGCGTGCTGACGGCCGGCGCAGGGCTCCTCGCCCTGGTGCTGGTCCCCTCGCCGGCCCGCGCCCGCCCGTCGCTGCAGGACGCCATCCTCGGCTTCGCCGGCGGAGCCGAGATCCGGCCGGGCCGGATCAAATTCGACATCCCGCCGCTGGTCGAGAACGGCAATGCCGTCGGCGTCACGGTGGCGGTGGACAGCCCGATGACCGCGGCCGACCACGTCCGCCGCATCGGCCTGTTCAACGAGAAGAACCCGCAAGCGGACATGGTGGTGTTCCATCTCGGCCCCCGCTCCGGCCGGGCCAGCGTCTCGACCCGGCTCCGCCTCGCCACCTCGCAGACCATCGTCGCCCTGGCCGAGATGAGCGACGGCAGCGTCTGGTCGGCCGAGGCCGATGTGATCGTGACGCTGGCCGCCTGCATCGAGGACCTGTCGTGACCCGCGCCCTGATCAACGCGCCGAAGACCGCGCGCCGCGGCGAGGTCATCGAGATCAAGGCGATGATCGCGCACAAGATGGAGACCGGCTACCGCCTCGGCCCGAACGGCCAGACCATCCCGCGCGACATCATCCACCGCTTCGCCTGCACCTATGACGGCGTCGAGGTGTTCTCGGCCGAGCTGTTCCCGGCGATGTCGGCCAACCCCTTCATCGCCTTCACCACCGTGGCCACGGAATCGGGGACGATTGACTTCGCCTGGACCGCCGATGACGGCACGGTCGAGCGGGCCGCGGTCGAGATCACCGTCACCTGATGCGGGCACGGTCGTGCCGGACGCTCCTGCTGCTCGGCATGGCCCTGGCTGTGAGCGGCGAGGCCCCGGATGCCGACCGGCGCTCGGGCTTCGACTTCATGGCGCCGGAGACGCAGGCGCTGCAGCGCGACGACAGCAGCAATCCCGGCATGCTGTGGGTGCTGGAGGGCGAGGCGCTGTGGCAGGAGCCCGCGGGCCCCGCCGGCGCCAGCTGCGCCGCCTGTCAYGGCGACGCGGGCGAGAGCATGCGCGGCGTCGCGGCGCGCTACCCGGCCCTCGACACGGCAAGCGGCCGGCCGATCGACCTGCAGGGCCGGATCAGCCAGTGCCGCCAGGCGCGGCAGGGCGCCGAACCCGTCGCCACAGAAAGCCAGGAACTGCTGGCGCTGACCACGCTTGTCGCCCACCAGTCGCGCGGCACGCCGGTCGAGCCGGTCTCGGACCCGCGACTGACGCCCTTCGTCGAGGAGGGCCGCCGGCTGTTCGAGCGGCGGATCGGCCAGCTCGACCTGTCCTGCGCCGCCTGCCACGACCAGCGCTGGGGCCAGAAGCTGGGCGGCAGCGTGATCCCGCAGGCGCACCCGACCGGCTACCCGATCTACCGCCTGGAATGGCAATCGGTCGGGTCGCTGCAGCGGCGGATGCGCAACTGCATGATCGGCGTGCGGGCCGAGCCCTACGCCTTCGGCGCGCCGGAATTCACCGCCCTCGAGCTGTATCTGCACTCCCGCGCCGAAGGCCTGCCGGTCGAGACGCCAGGGGTGCGGCCGTGACGCCGGGGTTGCGGCTGCCACTGTGGAACCGCCATCGCAGCAGTATCGGCGCGTTCTCAATCGTCCTGGCTGACGGAGAAGGGCGGTTTGCGGAGGTGAGGAGAGGCGCAGCGTCGCAGCAGTTCGTGACCGCAAAGGGTGAACAGCGGCCATCGCGCCGGGCTCCCGAGAGCGGACATGTCCCGATTCGACCCTTTGCGGACTCCGTCGGCCAACGCCCACGCGGGTAACAACCCTACTTCTAGCCGTGGCCCGATTTTGTTGCTCTGCGCAAACGTCGCAGATCGTCTATTTCCCACATATATTCCAGTTCATTTACTTTCTTAGATCCAAAGGACCGAGGTGCGAGTGTTAGAAACTGCCCTCCCATATACTCATAAAATGCGCTACTTGGATGATCGATGAACGAACGTGCTAATAAATCTCTTCTACCACGTTTCTGATGCTCGGCGGCAAACGCCCAGAAAAGCTCGGCGCCAATTCCAAATCCTTGGTAGCGCGGAAGGACACACAAATCCTCTAGGACGCTTCGGTTGAACTGATTCAAACCCTTTCGAGGTGCACCGTAGGCAAGGCCAATAATTTGCTGTTGAGATCCATCTATGGCTGCAAAACAGAAGGATCCGGGAACAATTATTGCCTGCCTGCGGCTCTCCCTTTCCTTCTCGGGGGTGAGGGCTTCAAGAAAATCATCTGGAAAATACCCACGATACCCAAATCTTACGGCATTCACGACGACGCGCGCCAAGCCGTCGAGATCCGCTTCAAGCGCTTCTCGGATAGCGAATTGCCCGATCATAACTCGTCTGTATCACGGGCCATTAGTCAGGCCCAGTGCGGACAAGACTTCCGCTTTCCGCCCTTCGCGGACGGCCAGCCCGGCTGCGGGGTGCCTGAAACCGGCCATTCGACTCGGCGCCTCGAAGCGGACACGACCGCACGCGACCCTTTCCCGCCGTACGCAGATAGGTCAGAATTGAATGGTCGTACACCGTCGGTTGACATCGTGAGTCGCGCGCTTTCTGGACTATGGTTGTAGAATCAGATGCAATTGCTGAGTTGCGCATCATGCAGTCGATGTTTTCATGGATTCTGTCGGTCGTCATTCCGTTGGGAGTGTTGTGCCTTTTTTTGATGAAGCGACGAATTTTCGATCGACTTAACCGGAATCAAACGTGGATGCATGAAAGAAGCGAAACTTATGCGCTAGTAAAGTATCTATATTTTCTAACAACTTTCTTCATGGTAATCGCGGCGACATTCTCTATGTTCAGTGCAGTAACAATGATCTCCGGTTTTGATCGAGAGGACATTAGAAATCTTCTGATTTGTCTTGCTGTCCTTCTGGGGGCATATGTGTTTCGTCGGCTAGTTGCGCGATGCTTTATTGAATGGGAGGAGCGGTGGCCCAACTAGGACGAGCCGGTTGCATCCTCATTATCCGATCAGAGCGCTGGGTCTCTACGGAGGCCGCTTTCCGCCCTTCTCGGCCACCCGAGCCGGCAGCGGGCGACCCTATGCGGACATGTGGTGCTGTCGCGATCGTCGCGGCGACCCCTCGCCTCAGCGGAAATCGCGCAACTTTATTGGGTCAAATATGAGTCAACCACGGCGCCCGTGACCCTTTCTATTATTACAACAGGTCCCCCGCCAATGCAGAAACTTGATGGATCTTCATTTTTGCAAAGATAATGAATCGCCACAGTCTGTTTGCCTTCACCTAAATTTCTCGAAAACTTATTCAGATTCAAACCCGGATAACGCATCCGCACGAAATCGTCCGACGCTATTACAAATTTCCTGTAGTCACTAAACTCAACCGTGCCGGCGGAACACACGATCCACACAATTGATGCGGTCGCGATGGATTTCCACTTCTTCGCAGGCATACGATCACCATTTGGCAACGCCTAAAGGCGAATGTACACCGCGGCGAGCTCCCACTCCAAGGGGCCACCGTCCGCTTTCCGCCCTTTGCCGTCGGCCCGGCCGAATCGCAGGCGCCCGGAACCGGCCATTGCAGCGTCGCTTTGCTAGCTACTTCCCCGGGAAGGGACCCTTCATCGACCGGTTGAGGCTCGGAGTAGCGGCGCAGAGAGTGGTCACTACCTCTCTTCGACCGTCCGTATCAAGATCGGCCCCCTTGGCAACAGTATCATTTATGCAACTAATCACCTCATTGTATTCCGTCTCATCACAGCCGAGATCGCCTACGGTCGATTGGCGTTCAATTTCCAGTATTTGGCTTTTCCGCTCCTGGTCAGCGGAGGACCTTTGATCACCCATCCTTGACGCAGCCAAATCATTGGTGTGGTGGCGAGCCACGACACGGATGATCTTATCGCAGTACCCGTCTTGAGCCTGGACTTTGCCGCCAAGGCACCCGGCAGCGAATGCAAGTGCGAGTACGCTGGCCCTCCTCACCATAGCCGTTCCCTCCTCAAACTGCCGAAGCATGGAATCGCTGACCGCGGCCTGTCCAACGATTGGTCGGCGCCGGACAACGAGTGGCGCCAATTTCCGCAATCCGCCCTTCTCGGACGGTCTGGCCGGATGGATCGCGCCAGAAACGGCCTCGGATTGGCCTTCTCCGGATACTCGCACACACGCCGTTGGGGTGGGATCGATGTAGATCCAGTCCGCCGGGTGCCGAGTCCGCTTTCGGGCATGGTCGGATCGCAGGAGATGTCCGCTTCGCGGAAGCCAGCAGCGCCAGCGATCGTCCGCAATGAGCCGAATCCGGACCAGAGGAGAGGCGCGATGAAGTCACCCTTGGTCAAGTCCAGCCATGTCCGCTCTCGGGAGCTCGGGGAGGTCATTGTGGTTCACTCTTCACGGGCAAGCCTCTATCCGGCATCGGGCAGAGTCAGTTAACACATTGTGCAATTGTATTAATCGGCGACTGCGTTCATGCTATGTTCCATGAACAAGGCGCAGACCGATTCGGCGACGGAGGCCTCGGCCGCTCCGCAGGAGGAGCGGGCGGCGGATCTGTGCGTGGTGGCGGAGCTGGTCGAGATCCAGATGTCGATCGCCCGGGCGACGCAGCAGGAGGCGCTGCAGGCGCCGCAGCCCGGGGTCGACTATTGCCAGCGGATCGCCACCGTCTCGCGCGCCGTGCGGCTGACCCTGCTGCTCAAGGACAAGCTGTCGCGTCAGGCCGAGGAGAAGCG
>NZ_JBFRCU010000168.1:0-6628 GCF_052113205.1 Inquilinus sp. YAF38
GCGAGGCCGAGGCCGCAGGCCAGCCCCGCCATCACCGAGCCGGGCGGCCGGTCCTCGACCGACACCTCGTCGTCGTAGAGATCCTGTACCCGCTCCTCGAGCTCGGCATGCAGGGCGTCGACGCGGCCTTGATCCTCGACCTGATCCCAGATCATGCCGCGCAGCGCATCCTCGACCTCGCCGCGGTGGCGATCGCGGCGCACCTGGTGGGCGGCCGCGCGGTCGGCAGCCTGCGCCTTGTCGCGGGCGCAGAGATCGGTCGCTGCGCGGCCGCGCAGCGCCAGAGCCCGCTGCACCGTGCGGGCATGGCGGGCGAAGGCGAGGCCGTGATCCACGGCCGCCGGGGCATCGGCCCGGGACGCCTCGGGCTGCTCGGTCTCGGGCCGCTCGGCCTGGGCGATGGCCTTGGCGCCCTCCGCCTCGACCAGCCTCATGCCGATCTCGGCGATGCGCGTCAGCATCCCGATCTGCTGCAGCGCGAGGCTGCGGCAGTGGGCCTGGACGTCGAGATCGGAGTCCGCACCTCTTTCCATGGAACGTATCATGAACGAGATCGATGCGGGCGCGCAATGCACATTGCGTTTACAACACGTCCAGCCGATACGAGCGGCGCGCGAGTCTGGATCGCCGCGCCCCTTCGGGGCTCGCGATGACGGTGTGGGTTTGGCAAGCTGAAGTCATGAAGCGGGCACGCGGCCCACGCCGTGGGCCGGGCGCTGCCGGCCCGCGGCGCCCGGATCACTTGTGGATCGGGGAGGTCAGCACCGTCTCATCGGTGTCGACGACGAAGACGGCGAGCAGCCTGGCGGGCTCGGTGGTGCTGGCATTGGCGCTGACGGCGTGGCGGTCGCCCGGCATCTCGGAGAAGTTCTCCCCGGTCTTGTAGGTGACCACCGGCCCGTCATTGACCTGGCTGCGGATCGCCCCCTGCAGCACGGTGGCATAGATGAAGGCGGAGCTGGGATGGGTATGCGCCGGCGAGGAGCCGCCGGGCGCGTATTCCACCAGCACGCCCCGGAGGCTCTTGCCGGGGACGTTCGGCAGGGCGTGCTCGTAGACCAGCGTCACCTTGGCCGCGGTGTCGTCGGCCGAGGCCGCGCCGGCGCAGAGGGTCGCGACGGCCAGGGCGGCGAGGAAGCGCTTCATGATCGTGCCTTTCGGATCGACAGCGCCGGCACCCGGCCCGGACGGCCGGATGGGCAGCGCCTCATCCCCAAGACGAGATGGCGCGGGACGATGTGACGGGGGCAGCGGGATCAGGCGTCGGACGGAGTTCCGGGCGTGAAGGATACGCTGATACGCCGCGCGATGACGGAACCCTCGATCCCCGGCCCGCCGGTGCCACAGACGTTGTCCCATCGAATTTCAAAGCCGTCTTCCGCAACGGTGAGAAACAGATAGTGAATGGCTGTCGGCTCGTTGAAATTTCGGAGATCCACAGCTCGAATGTCTTCGAGGCTGAACGTCACGACGGCATGTTTGTCGAGGATGAAGTATCCACGTTCGTCCGTCCGATCGGTGATGCGCCAAGTGTGAATGCGAATCTCGCCCGGCCCGTCACTGGCAAGTCTTACCGACAGTACCAAGCCGTCGTGAAAATAGGGCGTGAACCCATACCAAGCGATGAGCTCAGCCCCACCGGGAATATCGGGTAGCGCTGACGGCGGGAGGCCGGACATCAGATCAGCCGCAGCGTCGAGTTGGTGATCGGGTAGCGGCGGTCGCGGCCGAAGTTGCGGCGGGTCAGCTTGACGCCGGGCGGGGCCTGGCGGCGCTTGTATTCGGCGCGGTCCAGCAGGCGCCACACACGCGCCACCGTGGCCCGGTCGTGGCCGCGGGCGACGATCTCGTCGACGCTCCGCTCCTCCTCCACCAGGCAGTTGAGGATGTCGTCCAGCGCGTCATAGGGCGGCAGGCTGTCCTGGTCGGTCTGGTTCGGCTTCAACTCGGCGGTCGGCGCCTTGGTGATGATCCGCTCCGGGATCACCCGTCCGGCCGGGCCCATGGCGCCCTCCGGATGGACCTCGTTGCGCCAGCGCGACAGCTCGTAGACCGTGGTCTTGTAGACGTCCTTCAGCACCGAATAGCCGCCGCACATGTCGCCATACAACGTGGCGTAACCCACGGACATCTCGGATTTGTTGCCGGTGGTCAGCACCATCTTGCCGAACTTGTTCGACAGCGCCATCAGGGTGACGCCGCGGGCGCGCGACTGGATGTTCTCCTCGGTGATGTCGGGCGTGGTGCCCTCGAACAGCGGCGCCAGCATGGTGTCGAAGGCCCGCATCGCCGGCTCGATCGAGATGCTGTCGAGGCGGGTGCCCAGCGCCGCGGCGCATTCCGCCGCGTCGTCCAGGCTGTCCTGGCTGGTGTAGGGCGACGGCAGCATCACGCAATGGACCCGGTCGGCGCCCAGCGCATCGACCGCCACCGCGGCCGAGATCGCGGAGTCAATTCCGCCGGAAAGTCCAATCAGAACACCTGGAAAGCCGTTCTTATTCACGTAATCTCTGAGGCCGAGCACCATCGCGCCATAGATCGCCTCGACGCCGTCGGGCGGGGCGATGCGCTCGCCCTCGACGCAGTCCCAGCCATCCTCGCCGCGGACCCATTCGGTGAGGGCGACATGCTCGCGGAACGAGGGCAGCTGGCGGCGCAGGGCACCGTTCCGGCCGATGACGAAGGAGGCGCCGTCGAACACCAGCTCGTCCTGGCCGCCGACCTGGTTGAGATAGGCCAGGGCCAAGCCGCTCTCGGTCACCCGGTTCAGCACGATCTGCAGCCGCTGGTCGGCCTTGCCGGCCTCATAGGGGCTGCCATTCGGCACCAGCAGCAGCTCCGCCCCGGTCTCCTGCAGGCACTCGACCACGTCGGGGGTCCAGATGTCCTCGCAGATCGGCACGCCGAGCCGCACGCCGCGGAACGGGATCGGCCCCGGCATCGGGCCGGGGGCGAAGACCCGCTTCTCGTCGAACACGCCGTAATTCGGCAAATCGTGCTTGAACCGGGACGCCGCGATCTTGCCGCCATCCAGCAGCAGCACGGCGTTGTGGACGCGGCCGTCGTCGCCGCGCCAGGGCGTGCCGACCAGCAGCGCCGGACCCTCCGCGGTCTCGGCCGCGAGCTCGCGCACCCCCTCCTCCACCGCGTCAAGGAAGAAGGGCTTCAGCACCAAATCCTCCGGCGGGTAGCCGCTGACCGCCAGCTCGCTGGCCAGCATGAGATCGGCGCCGGCGGCGCGGGCCTCGTCGCGGGCGCGGCGCAGCTTGTCGATGTTGCCGCGCACGTCGCCGAGCGTCGGGTTCAGTTGGGCGAGGGCGATGACGAGACGATCGGTCATGACGGGATCCACGGATAACGGTCGGGGCACCCTAGCAGCCGCCTGCGCCGGCTTGAAGGTGCTGCCTCCAACTTAATTCTCATGTTGAGAAAATCAAGGCGTTCGTGGCTGCCTATCCATGGTGGCCGAGCTTGGCCTCGGTGGCGGCGATGAACTTGTCGAGCATGCCCAGGGCCTCCGGCGACGGCTCGGATCCCATGTGCACCGCCACGGGGTCGGCGACGACGAAGCTGCCGTCCTCCTTCATCAGGAACTGAACGTCCCGGATGTCGATCTTCCGCATCTGCATCGCCAGCCTGATCCGCTGCAGGCTCAGCAGGCTGTTCTCGTTCAGGCGGGAGGTGTCGACGACGGTGTTGCCGGTGCGGTCCAGCATGTCCTTGCTGCCGGCCACGTAGCGGTCGACCAGCAGGGCCGGCCGTCCACCCACCCGGATCAGACCCAGCGGCCGCGCGACCGGCAGCCCGGCCTCGTCGAGCTGGTTGAGCATCGCCATCTCCTTGAAGCCGGAGATCGTCGTTTCGTCGTGTTTCGCGCTGCGGACGACCAGGACCGCCTTGTCGCCGAAGGCGAAGGCGGTCTTGAAGTCGCCGGCCCCGAGCCGCGGCCCGAGCAGGCCCCCGACGTCATCGATCCGATGCCGGGTGCCGTCCGGCTCCACCCGATAGAGGTCTCGGCCCTGCACCTCGACTTTCCAGGTCTGTGTCGACGCCGAGGGCTGCAGCGCCATCCAGCCGCCCGCCTGATGCCGGACATAGACCGGGGCCCGGGCGGCGTCGGCGAGATCCTGGGCGAAGCGCCGATCCCCGGCCGCGGTATCGGACATGTTGAGGACGATCGGCCGGTCGTGCCGGAACGTCGCATCCGCCTGAATCACCGCCTCATGCGCCGTCACGGCCGTGCCGTCGGCAAGGACGCCCTCGCCGCTCTCCGTCGCACGCCGGACATCGATGAAATAGAGATGGCCGACCTCGATCCCCGGCAGGTCGCGCAGTTCCCGCCCCGCCTTCGCTTTCCAGGTTTCGCGGCGCGGCAGGCCGGGCGGCGCGTCGAAGGGAACCTGCGGCCCATCGGCCGCTTCGGGGTCCCGGCCGGCGCTGTCCGTCACCTCGATCCGCGGCTGGTCGGCGGACACCCGGCCGGAGCGGCCGACCGCCAGGGTCAGGCCGCCCCACAGGGCGACGCCGAAGCCCATCTCCAGGCGCTGGCCGGGGGCGAGGTCGTCCCAGTTGGCGGCCAGGGTGTAGCCGGTGTTGGCCATGGCGGCGCCGTCCGCTGCCATCGCCGTGCCGTTGATGCCGGTCCAGACCCGGCCTGCCTCCCCTGTCTTGCCGGTTTGCGCCAGATACGCCAGGCGGCCGAAGGGCAGGACGCTGGCGCCGCCCGCCACGGTGTTGAACAGCGCCATGCGGTATTCGGGATTGTCCCACTGGTCGAGACCGCGCTCCTGCAGCGCCCCGGCCTCCTCCGCGCCGCGCCAGGCGAACCAAGCCCCGGCGCCGGCCGCCACTGCCGGCGCCGCGGTGCCGCCCGAACCGATCACGGTCAGCCCGCCCGCCACCACGCCGCCGAACAGCGCCGCCTTGTCCAGAGCCTGTTCGACATGCTCGCCGAAGCTGTCCGGCGTGCGCGGGGTGTTGCCGCTGTCCAGCACCGCATGGCCGTCCTTGCCACTCAGTTCGCCGTCGCGCGGATAGGTCATGTTGCCGGGCGGCAGCCGGTTCTCCCGCTTCCAGGTGGCGAAATCGGCATAGCGGCCGCCCTGGTTGTCGACGAAGCGGACAGCTCCGTCCTTGCCCTCGACCCGGAACAGCGGCAGCTGCACCGCGCCGCTGGCGCTGCTGGAGAACTGCACCGGCAGCACCGTGACCTTGGCTCCGCTCGGGTCGCGGATCGCAGCGGCGATCCTGTCGATGGTCTTGCCGTCCTCGCCCTCATGCTTGAGACCCATCGCCCGGGCGACGCGGCTCTCCAGCGTCTCCGCCCCGGCCAGCTCCATGCCGTGGCTCTGGCCCGCCTGCAGCGCCTGGTCGGCGGCGGCCTGCGCCATCGGCTTCGCCACCGCCGGCGAGGCCCAGGGGTCGCCGCCCGGGGAGCGCTGCAATACCTCCGCCGTGATCCCGCGGTGCTGCAGCACCAGGGCCAGCACCTGGCCCCGCGCCTCCGGCGTGGTCTTGCCCTGCTGCGGGAAGGGCAGTTGCTCGACCAGCAGCTTGCGGCCCTCAGGCGTCGCCAGGATCTCGCCCAGCCGCTCCCCCTCGCCCGGCTGGCCGAACGTCTTGGCCAGCGCCCGGCCCATATCCTGCGGCAGGCCCAAAGCGTCGAAATAGGTCTGCTCCCGCGACAGGGCGAAGGCGCTGAGCACGAAGCCGTCCCGCGCCTCGCCGGCCGGCGCATCGGCCATGGCGGAGACCGCCGAGGCCAGCGCCCGCGGCTGATGCGCCAGCATCGCAGCGAACGCCGAGGCCTGGTCCCGCGGCCGCGACCCGACCAGCGCCTGCAGCCCAGCCGTGTCCAGCTTGGCCGTGAAGTCCGGCCGCTCCGGATCGTAGCCCAGCGCCAGCACCGCCGCCTCGGCATAGCTCCGTGCGGTCATCAGATCCGGGTCCAGCTTCTCGTCGCCGCGCTTACCGGCCTGCAGCTCGACCGACCGCGCCGCCAGACGGTCCGCCACCAGCCGGGCCAGGTCCGTGTCGCCGCGCACCCGGCCGGCCAGGTCCTGCGCCGAGGACGCGCCGTCGCCCTGCCATTTGCGCAGCACCCGGTCGACCAGCCGCGCCTGCTCCGCCGCCGTCAGGTCGCCGAGGTCGCTGTCGCCCTGCAACGCCTTGGCCGCAGTCTCGGCGCCGTCATCCTTCCAGAAGCGCAGCGTGTGGTCCTTGACCTTGTCGCGGACCCATTCGTCGATCTCGCGCGCCCGCGCCGCCGGCACCGGCTTCTTCGCCCGCTCCACCGCCGAGGCGAAGCTCGCCTCCCCCGAACCGCGAAGCTGCGGCTCGCCCTCCCCACGACGCAACGGCGCCAGGCTCATGCTCTTTCCCTCCCGGACCAGTCGACGCGAAACACGGCGTTCTGGAAGAAGTTCCTAGCGTTCGATGCCACAGGGCTAAGCCAATCGGTGCAATGCAGCAAAAATCCGACATGAAGCCTTGTTTTCGTCACCCCCTTGGCCTGAAATCCAAGCCGGCACAAGGGAGTCGCCGATTTTATGCTGATCGAGCGCGAAGAGCCGCTTGACCGACTGATCGACTTGGCCCGGCGCGCCGCGGAGGGCCATGGCGGCACGGT
>NZ_JBFRCU010000169.1:0-14680 GCF_052113205.1 Inquilinus sp. YAF38
CCCTCCAGCGTGTCGGCCCCAGCGGCCCCGCGAAGCACGTCGTCGCCGCCCCAGCCCTGCAGCTTGTTGGCGCCGGCATCGCCGGCGAGGATGTCGTTTTCTAGGCTGCCGGAGAGGTTCTCGATGTTGTCTAGCGTGTCGCCAGCGGCCTCGCCGCCGCCGCCGGCGCCGGCGGCGAGGTCGACCGTAACCCCGCCCCAGGCGTTGTAGTAGCTGGCGGTGTCGGTGCCGAGGCCGCCGTCGAGGCTGTCGGCCCCGCTGCCGCCGCGGAGCACGTCGTTGTCCGCGCCCCCGGTCAGGGTGTCGTCCGCGGCGCCGCCATCGAGCGTGTCGTTGCCGGCATTGCCCTTCATGACGTCGCGCAGGTTATCGCCGGCCAGGGTCTCGTCCACCTCCGTCCCGGTGGTGGTGCGGACCAGCGCATCGATCGAGCTGCGGATCGACGTGCCATCGCCGTCGGTGAAGATGCTTTCGCGCACATTGGCCACAACGCCATCGGTCAAGCTTACGATCTCGGCGTCGTTGGTGCCATTGGCGACCGTATGGTTGGCGCCGATGGCGGCACCACTCGGGTCGAAGGCCTGATAGTAGAGAATGCCCGCAACGGTCCAGCCGACCACGAAGAAGCCGTTGGACAGGACGGTGATCGTCGGGTGGATCTGGTTATACACGGTGTCGGTGTTGACCAGGAGGTGGTCGGTGCGCGCGGAACCGTCGGCATTGTAGACTCGCGCCGTGATCTCGGTGCCGTTTTCGTCGTCCCACTGGTTGTCGGCATAGGCGACGACGAAGCCGCCATCCTGCAGGGCGGCGACCTGGATGTCCTGGTTGATCGAGCCGGTGTCGTCGATCAGGTGATGGGTGTTGGCCGGGTCCCCGGCAACCGTCACGCGAGTGCCCGTAGCATCGTAGAGCTGGAACCAGACGGAATGGTCGCCGCCGGCGACCGCCGACTGCTCCCAGGCCACGACGAAGCCGCCGGAGGTGAGGTCGACGATCGAGGCATGGTCCGTGGCCAGGCCGGTGGCGGAGTCGACGGTGATCAGCGCACCATTCACGGTCCCATCCGCGTGGTACCGCTGGACCCGGATATCGGTGTCGCCGGCGCCGTAGTCGCGCGTGAAGGCCACGGCGAAGCCGTTGGCCCCCACCAGCGTCGTGACGTCGGATTCCCGCTGGGGCAGATCGGAGGCCGTCACATCGAAATCGTCCGCCGGAGCGCCTTGGCCGAGGATGCGGATCCGGACCGTATCGGTGCCCGAGCTGTTGTCGGTGAAGCTGACGACATTGTTGCCGGTGCCCAGCAGCGCCATGCTGGCGTCGAACTGGAGGTCGTCCGTCGTGGTGTTGAGGAAGTCTTCGGTGCCCGGCGTGCCGTCGGCATCGACGTATCGCCCCCGGACAAAGCCGCTGCCGACGCTCCACGCTCCCAGATAACCGCCGTCGGCCGTCGCGGCGATGSCGACATCCCCCTGACTTCCGGCTGTAGCTCCATTCAAGGCGAAGCCCAAAACGTCAGTGGTCCATGCATAGGTGACAGTGGCCATGATTTCCCCCTCTGTTCAGAATTCACGTCGGCAATGCTTGTGACCGGGCTGTGCCGAACGGCTGCGATGCAAGCTCGCGATGGAATGGTTCTCTCTTGCTCGTGACGAGGCGGCCGCCCCCGTCGGGACCGGTTCAGAGCACGAAATCGGCAGCGACGAGAGCGATGCTGCCGGTCAGGATGATGTGGAAGTCGGAGACCTGGTCGCCGTCGACGTCGCCGGCGATCGTGGTCACGCCGTTGACGACGGAGAAGCGCAACTGGCCGGCGGCGCCGCTGTAGAGGTTGGCGCCGATGAAGCTGAAGGCCTGGTTGCCGGCGACGCCGGTGTTGGCGTCGACAAGGTTCACGTCGACTTTGTCGGCCTGGGCATGGCTGAAGTCGGTGATGACGTCGGCATTGGTCCCAACCACGCTGTCGCCGAGGGCGGTGAAGTAATAGCTGTCCGCCCCGGCACCGCCGGTAAGCGTGTCCTTTCCGGCCCCGCCGACGAGGGTGTCGTTGCCGCCCCAGCCCTGCAGCACATTGGCACCGCTGCCACCGGTGAGGACGTCGCCGCCGAGGTTGCTGCCGGTGAGGTTCTCGATGCCGCTCAGCACGTCGCCTGCGGCATCGCCCCCGCTGGCGGTGCCGGCGCCGAGGTTGACCGTGACTCCGACGGCACCGCTGTAATAGCTGGCGGTGTCGATGCCGGTGCCGCCCTCCAGCGTGTCCGCCCCTGCCCCGCCGCGAAGCAAATCGTCGCCGCCCCAGCCCTGCAGCTTGTTGGCGCCGGCATTGCCGGTGAGGRTGTCGCCGCCCAGGTTGCTGCCGGARAGGTTCTCGATSCCGCTCAGCACGTCGCCSGCGGCATCGCCCCCGCTGSCGGTGCCGGCGGCGAGGTCGACCGYGACCCCGGCCGCGCTGACGAAATAGGTGGCGGTATCGATGCCGGCGCCGCCTTCGAGCACATCGGCCCCGGCCCCGCCGCGGAGCACGTCGTTGCCGTTCCAGCCCTGCAGCTTGTTGGCGCCGGCATCACCGGTGAGGTCGTCGTTGCCCTGGTTGCTGCCGGAGAGGTTCTCGATGCCGGCCAGCGAGTCGCCCTGGGCGTCGCCGCCGACGGCGGTGCCGCCGGCGAGATTGATGATGACCCCCAGCAAGCTGGTGTAGTAGCTGGCGATATCGGTTCCGGTGCTGCCGTCGAGTTCGTCGCCCCCCGCGCCGCCGCGAAGCGTATCGTCGCCCGCGCCGCCGAACAGATCGTCATCCGCACCTTCGCCATTGAGGACGTCGCTGCCGCCGGCGCCGTTCATGACGTCGCGCAGGCCGTCGCCGGCCAGGGTCTCGTCCGTCGCGACGCCGATGGTGGTGCGGACCAGCGCATGCACCGTGCTGCGGACCCCGGTGCCGTTGCCATCGCCGTTGAAGCTCTCGCGCACGGACGCCACCGTGCCGTCGGCCAGGGCCGCGGTCTCGCCTTCGATGACATCGATGTGCATGATGGAGTTGCCGCCGATTTCGGTGCCCGACGGATCATAGGCCTGATAGATGAGATCGCCGTCCGGACGGACCCAGCCGATCACGAAATAGCCGTTTGACAGAACGCTGACCGTCGGATGGACCTGGTTGCCCGCGACGTCCTCGTTGACCCGCATGAAGTCGTGGCGCAGCGTTCCGTCGGCATTATAGATCCGCGCCGTGATCTCGGTGCCGTCGCCTTCTTCCCCCCAGCCGTTGTCGATATAGGCGACGACGAAGCCGCCATCCTGCAGGGCGGCGACCTGGATCTCCTGGTTGATCGAGCCGCTGTTGTCGATCAGGTGATGGCTGCCGGCCGTGTCGCCGGCAACGGTCACGCGAATGCCCGTAGCATCGTAGAGCTGGAACCAGACGGAATGGTTGCCGCCGGCGACCGGCGACTGCTCCCAGGCCACGACGAAGCCGCCGGAGGCGATGCCGGTGATCGAGGCATGGTCGGTGGCAAGGCCGGAGGCGCTGTCGACGGTGATCACCCCGCCGATCGTGTCGCCGTCCGCCTCGTAGCGCTGAATGAAGACGTCGGTGTCGCCGCCGCCGTAGTCGCGGGTGTAGGCCACGGCGAAGCCGTCGGAACCCAGAGCCGTGACGTCGGATTCCCGTAAGGGCCTGGTATCGGATGGCACTGTGAAATCGACATCGTTGCCCACGGCATTCTCGCCAAGGATGCGGATCCGGACCGTGTCGGTACCGCTGCTGTCGTCGGTGAAGGTCACGACGTTGTGGCCGTTGCCCAGCAGCGCCATGCTGGCGTCGAACTGGTTGCCCTGCGCCGTGGTGGTGAGCGGGTCTTCGAGGCCCGGCGTGCCGCTGGCAGCGACGTATCGCCCGCGGACAAGGGCGCTGCCGACGCTCCAGGCACCCAGATAGCCCCCGCCGGCGGTCGCGGTGACGGCGAGATCCGACTGATTGCCGGCCGTCACGATATTCAAGGTGAAACTGGGAACATCCGTGACCCATGCATACGAAACCGAAGCCATAACTCCCCCCTGTTCAACTCTCGCGTCGGCAAATGCTTTTGCGTCGAACTGCGCCAGATCACCGCGATCCGGGATCACGGTAGAAATGGCCCCTCTATTGTTCTTGACGGCTTGTTTCTGCTCCTGGCTTCGCCGCATTTTTATCGTGCCAAGAGGTGAATATTGTATTTCGATACTCTGATGGCTGGATCCTTCCAGAGACCCGCGCAAGGCCAAGGGTTCGGCCAACATTGAGCCGTGGAGCGCATCTTATTTTATGTAACTGTGCCAGAATTATGGTTGTGGAACTATTGGACTGCACCCCTGGACTGAGACAGCGGAGTTTAAGTGACAGGGGTCTGTTGGGGTCAGTGGGTGCGAGGGTTGTCGAGGTCAGCTTCGAATTCGGTTGGGGGTTTGTAGCCGAGGGCGGAATGGAGCCTCTGGCGGTTGTAGGTTGTCTCCAGGAAGGTACCGATATTGCGCCTGGCGTGGTCGATTGACGAGTAGGCGTTGGCGTTGACCTCCTCCTTCTTCAGGGTCTTGAAGAAGCTCTCGGCCGGGCCATGTCGAGCGCGGCGAGAGCGAGCTCGGCGCGCAGGTGATCTTCGAGGGCCCAGCCGACGACGCGGCGGGAGAAGGCGTCGAGGATGACGGCGAGATAGACGAAGGCCTCGGCCAGGCGGACATAGGTGATGTCGGCCACCCAGATCTGATCGAGCCCGGTGGGGATGAGCGATCGGATCAGGTTGGGGGCGATGCGGAAGCCGTGATTGCTGTCGGTGGTCCGGGGCACGAAGGCCTTGCTGCGCAGGGCGAGCAGATTGTCCTCGCGCATCAGGCGCAGCACCCGCTTGGCGTTCACCTCGATGCCCAGGCGTCTGAGCGCCGCGGTCACCGGACGGTAGCCGTAATGCTTGTGCGCCAGGGCGATGCGGTGGATGGCGTCGCGCAGATCGGCGTCGGCCCGGGCCGGGGCTTTGTGCTCGAGGAAGCGGTAATAGCCGGCGCGCGACACGCGGCCGAGCTGGCAGAGCTGGTCGACGGCGGCGGCGCCTTGCAGGGTCCGGCTCTCGGTCATGGCTTGGATGACCGCGTAGAGCCGGGCACGGACGGATCGGGTGTCGTGTCCGCGTCCAAGGCCTGCAAGGCACGTTGAAAAAAATCGAGGCCGGCCTGCTGCCGGCCGATGATGCGTTCGAGCTCGCCGATGCGGACCTGCGCCTTGGCCAGGGTTTCGGCTGGATCCGGCGGGGCCGGCTCGGGCGGCGGAGCGAGGGCTGCCGCCAGGCGCCGCTGGCGCAAGCCGGGCTTGGGGCCGCGCTTGTGGCGGAGCCCGGACGCCCCTTCCGCCCGCCAGAGCGCACGCCAGCCATAGAGCACCTTGCGGCTGACGCCGAGGTCGCGGGCGACTGCCGCCAGCGCTTCGCCGGCTTCAAGCCGAACCATCGCCGCCTGCTTCAGCGCGGCGGGGAAACTGCGTGTGGGACTCCTGGGCTTGTCGGGCATTCAGCCTCCGATCGCCCATGTCACCCTAATTCTTCTGTCTCAGTCCAGGGGTGCAGTCCACCACAGTAGTGGTTGGCGGCGCCGGGTCGGGCTCACAGCGCGAAGTCGCCGGCGACCGGGGTGACGTGGCCGGTGAGCACGATGTGGAAATCGGAGGTGCCGTCGCCGTTGATGTCGCCGGCGATGGTTGTCTGTTCGCCGGACTGGGCGAAGCGCAGTTCGCCGGCATGGCCGGTGTAGAGGCCGGTGCCGATGAAGCGGAACGCCTGGTTGCCGGCGAGCGTGGTGTCGGCGTCGATCGCCGAGAGGTCGATCCGGTCGCCCTGGGCATGGCTGAAGTCGGTGATCCGGTCGGCATTGGCGCCCGCCACGCTCTGCGCCGCACTGCCATAGACGAAGCGGTCGGCCCCGGCGCCGCCGGTGAGCGTGTCCTTGCCGCCGGCGCCGGTGAGCACGTCGCTGCCGGCCCAGCCCTGCAGCGTGTTGGCCCCGGCATCTCCCGCCAGGCTGTCATTGCCCTGGCTGCCGGAGAGGGTCTCGATGCCGGTCAGGGTGTCGCCCTGCGCTTCGCCGCCGCTGCCGGTGCCGGCGGCCAGGTTGACCGCGACCCCGGTCGTGCCGGTGTAGTAGCTGGCGGTATCGGTGCCGGCGCCGCCGTCGAGGCGATCGGCCCCCGCCCCGCCGCGGAGCACGTCGCTGCCGGCCCAGCCCTGCAGCGTGTTGGCCCCGGTGTTTCCCGTCAGGCTGTCATTGCCCTGGCTGCCGGAGAGGGTCTCGATCGCGACGAGGGTGTCGCCCTGCGCCTCGCCGCCGCTGCCGGTGCCGGTGGCCAGGTTGACCGTGACCCCGGTCGTGCCGGTGTAGTAGCTGGCGGTGTCGGTGCCGGTGCCGCCGTCGAGGCGATCGGCCCCCGCCCCGCCACGGAGCACGTCGCTGCCGGCCCAGCCCTGCAGCGTGTTGGCCCCAGCATTTCCCGCCAGGATGTCATTGCCCTGGCTGCCGGAGAGGGTCTCGATCCCGGCCAGGGTGTCGCCCTGCGCCGCGCCGCCGCTGCCTTTGCCGGTGGCCAGGTCGACCGTGACACCGATCGTGCCGGTGTAGTAGCTGGCGAGGTCGATGCCGGCCCCGCCGGCCAGCGCATCCGCACCCGGGCCGCCGATGAGCGTATCGTTCCCGTCACCACCGTTTAAGCGGTCGTTGCCGTCGCCACCGTCCAACCGATCGTTGCCGGCCGCGCCGTCGAGCGTGTCGTTGCCGCCATTGCCGGACATGGTGTCGGCGCCGCTGCCGCCGGTGAGCTGGTCGTCGCCGACACCGCCGATCAGGCCGTCGTCATTGATGATGGTCCCCGTGGCGGTGCCGGATCCGATCACCGCGCCATGAGCATCCGTGAGCACCACCTGGAAGTGCTCGCTGCCCTCGTGCAGGAGGTCCGCGGTGATTGGCACCTGGACGACCTTGCTCTTCTCGCCGACGGCAAAGGTCAGCGTGCCGCTCACGGCGGTGAAGTCGGATGCGGTCGCCTCGCCCGCCACGGTGTGGTAGCCGACGGTCACGGCCGCGGTCGCGGGCGCCGACAGCGTGACCACGAAGGACATGACGTTGTGGTCGCCTTCGTCCCACTGGAACTGGATCGGCTCGATATAGTCGAGCTTCGCCTGGTTCGGCGTCTGCCAGTCGTCGCCCAGGATGCCGCCGGTGTCGCCCGAATCGGGGTTCCACGACCAGAAGGACCAGCCCGGTGCCTTCTGGCCGGGTGCCAGGTCGATGGTTCCGTTGTTGTCGAAGTCGCCGCGGAGATAGGCGATGATCGCCTCCAGCCACGGCGTGTCCTTGGGATCCGTCAGGCTGGTGCCGAACTCGCCGACATAGACGGGCGCGATGCCCTCCTTGAAGATGTAGCCCCACATCTGGTCGAACTTGGCCGGCAGGTTCGCCGGGAAGTCCGGACCCTGGAACCAGGGTTGGGGATAGACCGAGTTGGGATAGTCGTGCGCCGAATAGACCAGCCTGTGGTCGAGGTCGAGCTCGACCGGCCGGTCGCGCACGCCCATCAGGTTGCCGCCCCACCAATAGGGCTCGTCCTGGTAGGTGCCGAGGCCCTCGACGAAGATCAGCCAGTTGGGATTGATCTCGCCGATGGCATTGCCGGCACGCTCGGCCGCGGCCGCCCAGTCGGTGGCGCCTCCGCCGCCCCAGACGGCGTTATAGGGTTCGTTGTGCAGATCGGCGCCGATCACGGTCGGGTCGTCGGCATAGCGGGCCGCCAGCATCTGCCAGTCGTCGATCCAGCTCGCCTCGCTGTGCTGGCCGTCATACCAGAGGCCGTTGGGCGAGGCGCCGTCGCCGGCTCCGCTGCGGTGATGGTCGAGGATGATCTTGAGGCCGACCTGACCGGCATAGTCGACGATCTTGTCCAGGATCTGCAGCGGCGTCAGGCCCTTCAGGTCCGGGTTCTGGTCGTAGTCGATGTTGAGGGACGTCGCCGCCGAATGCAGCATGTCGCTGCAATAGGGCAGGCGGATGGTGTTGAAGCCGAGATCCACCATCTGGTCCATCATGTCCTGCAAGCCGCGCGCGAAGAGACCGTGCGGCACCAGCAATCCGGTCTCGAAGCCGAACCAGTTGACGCCGGCAATCTGCACGGACTGACCGGCGGCATCGACGATCTGGTTGCCCGAGGTGCTGAACCAGCCGTCCGAACCGCCGGCGGCGCCTGGATTGCCTTCGACCACCGCGGCGTCGGAGATCCTGACGGTCGGCAGCACGATCTGGGCGGCATCGTCCGGGCCGACGGTGCCGGTCGCCGAGCCGTCGGCGATGGTGGCGGCCTTCGGCGAGGACAGGGTGAGGCTCAGGGTCTCGTCGGCTTCGATGGCCCTGTCCTCCGCGACCTGGACATAAATCGTCTTCGAGGTCTCGCCGGCAGCGGAGGTCAGGGTGCCGGAGAGCGGCGTGTGGTCGCCGCCGCCCTCGGTCGCCGTGCCGTCGGCGGGGACATAGGCGATGGCGACGGGGCCGCTCTCTGCCTGGGACCGGGTGGCGGTGAAGGCGAGGTCCTGCAGCCCGTCATGACCTTCCAAGACCGTCGCATCGCCGACCGGCAGCGTCGGCCGGACGGGGCTTCCGTCCTCGTCGCTGGCGGCGATGCCGTTGATCGCGAAGCCGTTGATCGCGAAGCCGGGGGCCGCGGTGCCGCCGCTGCCGGACGTCTGGAAGCCGAACGAGACGTCGTGGCCGGCGCCGGCCTGGCCGTTCCAGGAGGTGTCGCCGATCACGGGGCGGCGCCCCTGAAGCCGGTGCCCTGGTCATTGGTGACGTCGCAGGCGAGGTCGACGCTGCCGGCGTCGGGAAGGGGGGCTGCAGCGAGGACGACACCTTTGGTGGTCATCGGCACAGTCATTGGTTCCTCCTGTCCCGCCCGGCTTCGCCCGCCGCCAGCCGGTCTTCCGGACCTGGCGAGAAATGGCACCGAAATCTGCAGGCCGCTGCAAAGCGGTGGTTACGGCAACAGAAATGATAATATTTTTGCGAAATCTGAAACAGTTACATTCGATGGATCGGCTGAGGCGTGTTCCGATCTCTCGTCGATCTCCAGGCCGCCATCAACCGCTTCGTCGCCGAGCACAACCAGCGCCGAAACCCTTCCTCTGGCGCGCCGATCCGGACACCGCCGTCAGAAACCGTGGGTTCCAGACGTCGGAGTCAATCCACTGGCCCCGCATTGGCACAGCTCTCCGAATAGCAGGCAGCATGCATGCTGTTTGCCGGCCGCCACGGAGATCAACGAGGTGGCCGGATCGTGCCCAACGAACGTCTATCCCATAGGTCTTCGGTCGGTTCCGTATGGCCAGGCTCGCCGGCTCCTCCTCCCTCGACCGAAGCATATATATGGCATTTAGGATGTGTTTAGTCTTCTTTCTCGCTACCCCAGGCGGCCGGCCTGCGATCTTTGAATAACATTCTACACTCTAAATGGCAGGTGGATTACTTCCCGCAATATGAGGCCTCATAGCCAAACAATTCTGTTCCGCAGGCCGTCATACCTATCGAGGCAGAAAGACGTTAGCACGTGCGCGTCGTCTTTTGCCTTTTCATCAAAGCGTCGGCCTTCTTTTTTTACATGAGGAAACGATGGCACTCTTCCCGACGACAAACGACGACTTTCTTACTGGCTCAACCGGATCCGATCACATCGACGGATTGGCCGGCGACGACCAGATCTCCGGTCTCGACGGAAATGACACCCTGATCGGTGGCGACGGCGACGACTTTCTGATCGGTGGCGGCGGTGACGATACCCTGTACGGCGGGAATGGTCGCGACAACTTCGATGGAGGTGATGGGAATGATACGATCTCTGGTGGTATCGAGGTCGATTCACTCAACGGTGGCAACGGCGACGACCGCCTCGACGGCGGGAACGGCGACGACCGGGTGGACGGCGACGATGGCAATGACCTGCTTTATGGCGGATGGGGCTGGGACACGCTGAACGGCGGCGAAGGCGACGACCGGATCGAGGGCGGCGCCGAAGCCGACGCGCTGAGCGGCGACAACGGCAACGACGTCCTTTACGGTGACGACGGTGACGATTACCTCTGGGGCCGCGATGGTCGCGACGCCCTGTTCGGCGGGACCGGCAGCGATCATCTCAGCGGTGGCGCCGACGCCGACGAAATGCAGGGCGGCGCCGGCGCCGACCACCTCTTCGGTGAGTCGGGTGATGATCTCGTCGATGGCGGCGACGACAACGACGAAGTCGATGGCGGCGACGGCAACGACACGCTCGAGGGTGGCGCCGGCATCGATTGCCTCGCCGGCGGAACGGGCGACGACCTCGTCAGCGGCGGCACCGGAAATGACAATCTGAACGGTGGCGACGGCAATGACTGGCTCGCTGGTGGCGCCGGGGCCGACGTGATCTGTGGTGGAATTGGCATCGACACCGCGAGCTATGACGCCTCGGCGGACGGGGTCACGGTCGACCTGAGGTCTGGCGCCGGCACGAGGGGCGATGCCCAGGGCGACAAGCTCGCCTCGGTCGAGAACCTCGTCGGTTCGAAGGGCTGGGATATCCTGATCGGCGACGGGAACGCCAACACCATGGATGGCGGCGCCGGCAACGATACGGTCAATGGCGCGGCGGGCGACGACACGATCACCGGCGGCGACGGCAATGATCAGATCAATGGCGGGGCCGGGGCCGACAAGCTCGACGGCGGCGCCGGCATCGATATCGCGGACTACAATGGCAGCGGATCCGGGGTCACGGTCAACCTGGCGACCAATGTCAACACCGGCGGCTATGCCGAGGGCGACACGCTGAGCGGCTTCGAAACCGTGCATGGCAGCGCCTTCGGCGACAGCCTGACCGGCGATGGCGCGAGCAACACGCTGCGGGGCTTCAATGGGGACGATGTGCTCGATGGCGGCGCCGGCTGGGATACCCTCGAGGGCGGCAATGGCGCCGATCGGCTGATCGGCGGAGCCGGCGGCGACATCCTGCGTGGCGGCGCCGGCCCCGACGACCTCACCGGCGGTGACGGCACCGACACCGCCAGCTACTTCGACAGCCTCGTGGGCGTGACGATCAACCTTGAGACCGGGGTCAACACCGGCGGGACGGCCGAGGGCGACAAGATCGCCAACGACATCGAAGCGATCAATGGCAGCACGCATGATGACGTCATGGTCGGCAATGCCCTGACCAACGAGCTCGTCGGATTTGGCGGGGACGACGCGCTCAGCGGCGGCGGCGGCAACGACGTGCTTCGGGGAAGCCAGGGCGCCGACACGCTGAATGGGGGCAGCGGACGGGACTACTTCAGCTACACAGCCGTCTCCGACAGCACGGCCTCGGCCGCAGACACGATCCAGGACTTCCAGAGTGGCTTCGATCTGATCTCCCTGAGGGTGATCGATGCTGACGGCAACTGGGGGAACGGCGACACGGCTTTCAGCTTCATCGGCACCAATGCCTTCACCGGGCCCGGGCAGGTTCGCTATCAGATCGACGGCAGCACGACGACGGTCTCGGCCGATGTGAACGGCGACGGCACTGCCGACATGGTCATTCATCTCGATGGTGCGATGACCCTGCAGGCCTCGGACTTCGTTCTGTAAACCTTGCCGGCCCGGGCGTTTCGCACGCCCGGGCCGCAATCTTCGCGGCGCCGATGCGAGGAAATTCGGTGACACTGCACTATTTTGCGGCTGCTCATCCTCTTGGAGTGGACCCCTTTGGTGAGACCTGGAATTAGGGCGGCATGGGCGATCGGAGGCTGAATGCCCGACAGCACTTCCGCCCCCATTTTCCGCCCTCGCTGAAGCGGCCCGCCGACACCCCTCACCCCACCCACTTCATCGAGCTGTCATACCCGTCCCGCCGCAGCCCCTCGACGGCGTAGCGCAGGGCGTCGATGGCGTGGTTCTCACGGTCCTCAAGCTCGGCCAGGATCACGCCGGTCTTCGGATGGGTGCGGTAGCTGTACAGCGCCAGCTCGTCGATCAGGTGCCGGCAGCGCGGATGCACCACGATGTCGTGCGCCTTCAGGAACTCGACCCCGTCCTTGACCGATCCGGCACCCTTGGTCGATCCGGTGATGCTGTCGAAGCCGTTGCGCTGCATGTAGCTGATGGTCTCCGGCCGGGCGCTGTCGGCGATGATCTGGCCGAGCCGCGACCCCGGCACGGTGTCGAACAGCGCCGGCGTGCGGTCGATCTCGCAGCCGACCTGATAGGCCTCGTGGTCGACGAACAGCGTCCGCCCGACCACGAAGCAGCGCACCAGCACCGTCGGGTCGCGGGCGAAGCCCCAGTCGGCGCCGAACAGGAAGCAGGCGTCGGCCGGGGTCTCGAACGCCTCCACCTTCCAGTTCTCGAACACCCGCGCCTGGCTGAAGGTCTGGTAGCCGCCGAGCCAGACATGCTGGTGCTTGTCGGCGTCGCGCCCCCGGTCCCACTCCATCTCCACCCGCAGCACCTCCGGGAAATGCGGGTTGTCGGAGTATTTCACCGGCGCCAGCAGGGAGCCGGGCGGCGGCGCCCCGGCGCGGAACAGGGCGTCCACCGGGTCGTCCGCCCGGGTCGGGTTCCACGAGAACCACAGCTCCGACCCCGGCTTGCGGATGGTCGGGCGTAGCAGGTCCAGGCTGCGGATCGACAGGGCTTGCGCTTCTTCCACCCAGGCGATGTCGTAGCCCTCGAGCGATTTGATGCTCTCCGCGGTGTGGTTCTGCATGCCCTGGAAAATGATCCGGCCGCCGCCGGGCGTCAGGATGCGGTCGGCCTGTACCCGGAAGTGGCGGCCGACGCCCAGCGCCTGGATCTTGTCCTCGATCAGCCGCTTGACCGACTGGTCGAGCGAGCGCTGCACCTCGCGGATGCACACCGCCCGCAGCGGCGCCGCCTCGATGCAGCGCCGCACCAGCAGCTCGGCGAAGACATGCGACTTGCCGGASCCGCGGCCGCCGAACGCGGCCTTGTAGCGCGAYSGCTCCAGCAGCGRCKCGAAGGCGGGCGGCAGGYCGGGCGGGGGCAGGGCGGCCGGTGCATCGTCTCCGTCCTGCCCGCGGCCGCCGCGGAACTSCCGATACGCCCGGTCCAGCCGCAGCCGGTCGGCACGGCCGCTGACGGCGCCGGGACGCAGCCGGGCTTCGGCCGCGCCGSTCAGCCGGCGCATCGGCCTCGCTCCGGGCTCTCGCCGCCGCCCGGCYGCCGCCTCCAGGCACTGGATCAGGATCCTGTCCRGCATGGCCCGCCGCCTGGCGGTGCCGCGACGGCAGCGGGCGGAAYCGCCGCGCCGCCGCACGGCGAAGCCGGTCCAGACCGGCTTGCGTCTGACCTYGCGCATCTCGTCCTCGCATGAAAAAGCCCGCCGCGGCGGGGCCGGGCGGGCGCAACTCTTCGACTGTGCCTGAATGATGCGGTTCGATGCGGCATCATGTCAAGAACAAAGATAGAACATCGCCTGGGCGCGCACGCCGTCGCGGCCCGGCGGGCATCCGGCCGGAGCCAGTAAACACATTGTGCAATTGTATTAATCGGCGGCTGCGTTCATGCTATGTTCCATGAACAAGGCGCAGACCGATTCGGCCCCCGAGGCCCCGGCCGCTCCGCAGGAGGAGCGGGCGGCGGATCTGTGCGTGGTGGCGGAGCTGGTCGAGATCCAGATGTCGATCGCCCGGGCGACGCAGCGGGAGGCGCTGCAGGCGCCGCAGCCCGGCGTCGATTACTGCCAGCGGATCGCCACCGTCTCACGCGCCGTGCGGCTGACCCTGCTGCTCAAGGACAAGCTGTCGCGTCAGGCCGCCGAGCGGCGCAAGGCCGCGGCGCAGCGCGAGGCGGCGCAGGAGGACTGGCACGCGCTTCGGGTCAGGCTGGCGATGATGGCCGCCGCCTCTGAGGTGTCCAAGGACGAGGAGGAGGCCGACCGCCGCGCCGACGAGGTCTGCGAGCGGCTGGAGCGGCCGGAGGTGGCGGAGCTGGTGGAAGCCAGCCGGGCCGAGGTCGCGGTGGCGGCCTTGTGCCGGCGCTGGGGCTATCCGGTGCAGGTGAAGCAGTGGCTGGAGATGGCCGACGAGGCTTTGGAGGAGCTTGGCTTCCTGCCGTCAGAGGACGGCGAGGACGACCCTGAGGATGCGCCCGAGCCCCGCTCGGCTGCCAACAACCGCAGGCCCAAGCCGCCGGACACGGGCTGACCGCGTAGGTTGGGTTCGCGTCTTCGCGAACCCAACATGTCGCCGCCGTCGCGGCCCCCGATCCTGTTGGGTTCGCTGCCGCGAACCCAACCTACGACACCGATTTGCGCAGCCTCCCCCAACCCCCTCCCCTTGCGGGAGGGGGTTGGGGGAGGGGTCTGCGCGCGTCCGCGCGTGAATGCGCAGAGGGCGGGTCTCGGCCTCGTGGCCCAAGCGTCAGAGTTCAGGCCGGCCTCGACGGCGAAACCCCCTCCCCCTGCCCCCTCCCGCGAGGGGCAGGGGAATCGCATTTGAATGAAGGAGGGGGTTGCGGGAGGAAGAGAGATCGATTCTGTAGAGGCTTTCTCTTGCGGAGGAGGCCCGATGTCGTCGCTGATCACAATCCTGCGCGAGGTTCGCGATCCGCGCGACCCGAACGCCCGGCACGATCTGGCGGAGCTGTTGTT
>NZ_JBFRCU010000170.1:0-5773 GCF_052113205.1 Inquilinus sp. YAF38
GTCCTGCACGGCCCGCGCTTCTTCGAGCAGAAGACCTGCCACCATCGCCCCCRGGTGGCGCAGGCGCCGGGCGCGGAGGAGGCGGGCGAGCTGCTGCGGGCGTTCTTCCGGGCGCGGAGATTAGGGATCGTTACAAAGGGGAGGGGATGGTGAAAGAGCTGAGAATTCCGGATGCGGCCCGGCGGGATCGCAAATCGACCGAGATGCTGCGTGTCTGGATTGCCGAACAGGGGCTGCATTGCGCCTTGAAATTCGGAATCTACGAGGACACCCCTTGGGAGGAGGAGGAAGCCTGGGGCACCATCCTCGCCGACACCGCGCGGCATGTGGTTCGCGCACTCGATCTACACGCGCCGGGACGGCATCCGGATGCCCTGGCAAAGATCCGGGCGAAGTTCCTCGAAGAGCTCGACGATCCGAGCTCGCCGGTCCGCGGCGACTTCGTCCGCTGACTGGCGCCTAAACCTCCGCCTCGCCCTTCAGCACCGGGATGCAGCCGCCGCCGACGGTGGCGCGGATGCCGTCGGCGGCGCGGCGGGCGGCGACGCGCAGCAGGCTCGGGCGGCCCATCTCGACGCCCTGGACGATCTCGGCCTGCCCGGCCTCGGCGCCGGACAGCGACAGCAGCAGTGCGCCCAGGGTGGCGTTGGCGCTGCCGGTCGCCGGGTCCTCATAGGTGCCGGACAAGGGTGCGAACATCCGGGCGCGGATCCGGGCCCCGCCCGGCGCCGCGATGTCCGGTGCCGACGGGTCGCGGGCGTAGAGATGCAGCGACAGCCGTCGCTCCACCTTCGGGAACTGCTCCTGGGTGCGGCGGAAGGCGGCGATGTCCGGGGTGGCGCGGGTCAGCGCCTCGCCTGTCACCTCCACCAGCACGAAGGGGATGCCGACCGAGGCCAGCACCGGCTGGTGCGCCTTGGTGATGATGTCGGCCGGGGCCAGGCCGGCGCAGGCGGCGATCGCCTCGGCCGGCAGCTCCATCAGGGTCGACAGCGGCTGCGGCGCTGCGATCACCGCGCCGGTCACGGCCCCGGCCGCGTCGCGCTCGACCCGCACCTCGACCAGGCCGGACAGCTCCTCGAACAGCAGCACGCCGTCGCGGTCCAGCCCGTGCCGGGCCAGGACGCAGCCGGTGCCGACATTGGGATGGCCGGCGAAGGGCATCTCGTAGGTCCGGTTGAAGATCCGCACCCGCGCCGAATGCGCCGGGTCCTCGGGCGGCAGCACGAAGGTCGTCTCGCTCAGGTTGAACTCGGCCGCCAGCGACTGCATCTCGCCGTCCGACAGGCCGCGCGCATCCGGGAACACCGCCAGCTGGTTGCCGCCGAAGCGGCGGTCGGTAAACACGTCCACGGTCTCGAAGGCGAAGCGGCGCATCATGGCTTCCCGATGGGCTGAAAGGGGCTCGAGTCTTGACAGGACTTTGCCCTTTGGCAAAGTGCCGAAATGTACCCAGCCAATCTCTTCCGCGCCTTGGCCAATGAGCGCCGCCTGCAGATCCTGGACTGGCTGAAGGACCCGCGCGCGCATTTCCCGCCGCAAGCCGATGGCGACCTGGTCGAGGACGGGGTCTGCGGCCTGTTCATCGCCGACAAGCTCGGCATCAGCCAGCCGACGCTGAGCGAGCATATGCGCGTGCTGGTCCAGTCCGGCCTGGTGGTGCCGAAGCGGATCAGGCAATGGACCTTCTACAAGCGCGACGAGGAGCGGATCCGCGCGGCGCGCACGATGGTCGACACCCTCTGAGGCTTTTCGTCGGGCGTTCCCGTGCCTATCTTCCAGCCGACCGACAGGAAGATCCGATGTTCCAGACCGCACGCCCCGATCCCGCTTTGCCGAAGGCCGAGGCCTATCGCGACCTGCTCTCCCAGGCGGAGGGGCTGTTCCAGGGCGAGACCGACGCCATCGCCAACGCCGCCAACCTCTCGGCCCTGATCTACCACGGCCTGCCGGAGCTGAACTGGACCGGGTTCTACCTGCTGAAGGGTGAGGGCGAACTGGTGCTCGGCCCGTTCCAGGGCAAGCCGGCCTGCATCCGCATCCCGCTCGGCCGCGGCGTCTGCGGCACGGCGGCGGAGCGCCGCGAGACGGTGCTGGTGGCGGATGTGCACGCCTTCCCCGGCCACATCGCCTGCGATGCGGCCTCGCGGTCCGAGCTGGTGGTGCCGCTGCTGCGGGACGGGAAGGTGCTGGGCGTGCTCGACCTCGACAGCCCGCTGCCCAACCGCTTCGACGCCGAGGACCAGGCCGGAATCGAGGCCCTGGCCGCGCTGTGGGTCGCCGCCAGCGCCGTCTGACGGTCTCTCAGCCCTTGTTGTCGTAGCGGATCTCGACCACCTCGGCGGTCTCGATCCCGCCGGGGGTGCGGACCTCGACCACATCGCCCTCCTGCGTCCGCATCAAGGCGCGGGCGAGAGGTGAGATCCAGCTGATGTCGCCGGCATCCGCATCGGTCTCGTCGATGCCGACGATGCGCACGGTGCGTTCGCGGTCCTGGCCGTCCACATAGGTCACGGTGGCGCCGAAATAGACCCGGTCGCGGTTGGTCTGGCGCGCCGGGTCGACCACCTCGGCGATCTCCAGCCGCTTGGTCAGGAACCGCACCCGGCGGTCGATCTCGCGCAGCCGCTTCTTGCCGTAGATGTAGTCGCCGTTCTCCGACCGGTCGCCATTGCCGGCGGCCCAGGACACCACCTCGACCACCTTCGGCCGCTCGACCCGCCACAACTGCTTCAGCTCGTCCTGCAGCCGCTGGAAACCCTCGGGCGTGATGTAGTTCTTCGACCCCGCGGGCAAGGGCGCCGGCGCATCGTCCAGCTCCTCCTCGGTGTCGGTCTCTTTGGTGAAGGCCTTGCTCATGGGAATACCATAGCACCGTAGGTTGGGTCCGCCTCAGCGAACCCAACATTTTCTGAGGTCATAGATGTTGGGTTCGCTTGCCGCGAACCCAACCTACGCCCGCGATGTCTCCCTCACTCGGGTTCGTCTGTCCCGGTGATCGAAAGCTCGACGGCGTCTTGCTATCAACGAACAGGCGGGCGCCATCCGAGAACTCGATGAGAACAACGCGCTCATTGGCGCGGCGGACGACCTTTACCGTCTTGTCGATAAGAAGCTCCGTCGCACGCTTAGCTTCTGCTTCGAGATCGCTTGTCATCATTTCACACCGCGATATCCCTGCGGCAGAACCCCTCGGGCCAGTCGATGCGGTCGACCGCCTGGTAGGCGCGGGACCGGGCCTCGGCGATGTCGGCGCCGAGCGCGGTCACTGCCAGCACCCGGCCGCCCTGGGCGGTGACCGTGCCGTCCGCCTCGGCCTTCGTGCCGGCGTGGAACACGATGGTGCCCGGCACCTGCCCGGCCGCTTCGAGCGCCCGGATCGGGCTGCCCTTCCTGTAGCTGCCCGGATAGCCGTTCGCCGCCATCACCACCGTCACCGCCGCCTCCGGCCGCCAGCGCAGGGTCAGGTGGCGCAAGCTCCCATCGGCCGCCGCGATCAGGGCGGTGAGGAGGTCGGAGCTTAGCCGCGGCAGCAGCGTCTCGCATTCCGGGTCGCCGAAGCGGACATTGTGCTCGATCAGCTGCGGCCCGTGCTCGGTCAGCATCAGTCCGGCGAACAGGATGCCGCGGAACGGCGTGCCCTCGGCCTCCATGGCGCGCAACGTCGGCTGCACGATCTCGGCCATGATCCGGGCCTCGAGCTCCGGCGTCGCCAGCGGGTGCGGGGACACCGCGCCCATGCCGCCGGTGTTCGGGCCCTCGTCGTTGTCATAGGCGCGCTTGTGGTCGCGGGCGGTGGCCAGCGGCAGCGCGGTCTCGCCGTCGCACAGAGCGAAGAAGCTCAGCTCCGGCCCGACCAGGCAGTCCTCGACCACGATCGAGGCGCCAGCGGCACCGAAGCCGCCCTCGGTCAGCATGGTGTCGACGGCGGCCTGGGCCTCCTCGACCGTCGCGGCCACCACCACGCCCTTGCCGGCGGCCAGCCCGTCGGCCTTGACCACGATCGGCGCGCCCTCGGCGGCGATATAGGCCTTCGCCTCGGCCGCATCGGTGAAACGGCGGTAGCGCGCGGTCGGGATGTCGTATTTGGCGCAGAGGTCCTTGGTGAAGCCCTTCGACCCCTCCAGCGCCGCGGCTGCGGCGGTCGGCCCGAAGGCCTTGATCCCGGCCGCGGTCAGCCGGTCCACCAGCCCCGCCACCAGCGGCGCCTCGGGCCCGACCACGACGAAGTCGATCGCGTTCTCCTGCGCGAATCTCACCAGCCCGTCGACATCCTCGGCCGCGACCGGCACGCAGGTCGCCTCCTTGGCGATGCCGGCATTGCCGGGCGCGCAGAACAGCGTGGTGCACAGGGGTGAGGCGGCGATCGCCCAGGCCAGGGCATGTTCGCGGCCGCCGCCGCCGACCAGAAGGATGCGCATCGAACTCGTCTCTTCTCCATTGCCCGGCCGGGAAGCGATCGGCGAGAACGAGAACAATCCCCAATCTGTCATGCCCGGGCTTGACCCGGGCATCCAGAGAGCGTCGACACCCTCTGGATTGCCGGGTCAAGCCCGGCAATGACAGGAAAAGAAAAGCTCATTTCCGTTCGACCGATTGCCCAACCGAGCGGGCCTCTTGTGTCGTGCGGAGCGGTTTAGCATGGTGGCCGCAGCATGACCGAGCAAAACGACACCCCCCCGGCCCCCGCGGGCCGCCCCGGCTCCAACCTGCCGGAATTCACCATCGCCGAGCTGACCGGCGCGCTGAAGCGCACCGTCGAGGGCGAATTCGGCATGGTCCGCGTGCGCGCCGAGATCGGCAAGGTCATGGTGCCGCGCTCCGGCCATGTCTACCTGACGCTCAAGGACGACAGCTGCACCCTCGAATCGGTGATCTGGAAGGGCCAGCTGGCGCGGCTGATGGTGCGGCCGGAGCAGGGCATGGAGGTGATCTGCACCGGCCGGCTCACCATCTACGGCTCGCGCTCGCAGTACCAGATGGTGATCGAGCAGATGGAGCTGGCGGGCGAGGGCGCCATCCTCAAGATGCTGGAGGAGCGCCGCCGCCGCCTCGCCGCCGAAGGGCTGTTCGAGGCCGCGCGGAAGCGGGCGCTGCCGTTCCTGCCGCGGGTGATCGGCGTCGTCACCTCGCCGACCGGCGCGGTGATCCGCGACATCCTGCACCGGCTGTCCGACCGCTTCCCGCGCCATGTCCTGGTCTGGCCGGTGGCGGTGCAGGGCGACAGCGCGGCAGGTCAGGTGGCGGCGGCGATCGAAGGCTTCAACGCCCTGCCGCCCGGGGGCCGGGTGCCGCGGCCGGACCTGCTGATCGTCGCCCGCGGCGGCGGCAGCCTGGAAGATTTGATGCCGTTCAACGAGGAGATCGTGGTGCGCGCGGCCGCGGCCAGCGCGATCCCGCTGATCTCCGCCGTCGGGCACGAGACCGACACCACGCTGATCGACTTCGCCTCGGACCGCCGCGCCCCGACCCCGACCGCGGCGGCGGAGATGGCGGTGCCGGTCCGGACCGAGCTGCTGGGCCGGGTGCTGGACTGCTCCCGCCGCCTCGAGGCCGGCACCGCCCGGCTGTTCGGCGAGCACCGCACCCGGCTCGACGCCCTGCGCCGCGGCCTGGGCGACCCGGCCCGGCTGATCGAGACCGCGATGCAGCGGCTGGACGACCGCGGCGAGCGGCTGGACCGCGCCGCCCTTGGCCGGGTCGAACGCTGCCGCGGCTGGCTGGCCGAGCTCGGCGCCCGGCTGCCGCATCCCCGCCGCCAGGTGGCGGAGAC
>NZ_JBFRCU010000171.1:0-5261 GCF_052113205.1 Inquilinus sp. YAF38
GAGTATCGCAGCTCGCCGRCATGGTCGGTGTAGAGGCCGGTGCCGATGAAGCTGAAGGCCTGGTCGCCGGCGGCGCCGGTGTTGGCATCGATCGCCGACAGGTCGATCTTGTCCCCCTGAGCGTGGCTGAAATCGGTGATCCGGTCGGCATTGGCCCCGACCACGCTGTCAGCCGCGGAGGAGAAGACGAAGTGGTCGGCGCCGCCCAGGCCGGTCATGGTATCCTTGCCGGCGGCGCCGTTCAGGGCGTTCGCCGCGCCGTTGCCGGTGAGGGTGTCGGCGCCGGACGAGCCGGTGACGTTCTCGATGTTGGCATAGGTGTCGCCCTGCGCGTCGCCGCCGGTCCCGCCGGTGGCCAGGTTGACGGTCACAGCCGCGACGCTGCCGGCATAGGAGGCGGTGTCGATGTTGTTGCCGCCGTCGAGCGCGTCGGCGCCGGCACCGCCGATGAGGGTGTCGTCGCCGCCATACCCGGCCAGCGCGTTGGCGCCGGCATTGCCGGTCAGCGTATCGCCAAGCTGGCTGCCATTGACGTTCTCGATCCCGACCAGGGTATCGCCCTGGGCGTCGCCGCCGGTGCCGGTCCCGGTGCTGAGGTTGACGGTCACGCCGGCGACGCTGTCGTAATAGGATGCGAGGTCGATGCCGGCGCCCCCATCGAGCGCGTCGGCACCGGCACCACCACGAAGGACATCGTTGCCGTCGAACCCGGCCAGCGCATTGGCGCCGGCAGTGCCGGTCAGGGTGTCGGCGAACTGGCTGCCGGCGATGTTCTCGATCCCGGCATAGGTGTCGCCCTGAGCGTCGCCGCTTGTCCCGACCCCGGTGGCCAGGTTGGCCGTCACGCCGGTGGCGCTGTCGACATAGGAGGCGGTGTCGATGCCCGTGCCGCCGTCGAGTGCGTCGGCACCGATGCCGCCGAGGAGGACGTCGTTGCCGCCGCCGCCGAAGAGCCTGTCGTTGCCGCCGAGGCCGCTCAGGGTGCTGGCGCCCGCATCGCCCGTCAGCACATCGTTATAGTCGAAGGTGCCTTCGACATTCTCGATCCCGGATAAAATGTCGTGCTGGGCGTCGCCGCCGACGGCCAGGCCGGAGGCCAGATCGACCCGCACGCCAGCGAAGGTGTAGCTCGTGCTGTAGCTGACGGTGTCGACGCCGGCGCCGCCATCTAGCACATCGGCACCGCTGCCGCCGCGAAGCAGATCGTTCCCGTCGCCGCCGAACAGGACGTCGGCGCCGTCCATCCCGTCCAGGACATCGCCGCCGCCCAGGCCGACAAGCCGGTTGGCGCCGACATCGCCGGTCAGCGTGTCGTCGAAGCCGGCCGAGCCGATGATGTCTTCGACGCCGCTGATCATGTCGCCTGCCGCGTCGCCGCCCGACGCGGTAACCGTCGTCAGATTGATGGTGACGCCGGCGCTGCTGTCGAAATAGGTGATGGTGTCGATGCCGTCGCCGGCGCTCAGAAGGTCGTTCGCGGCGCCGCCATGCATGAAATCGTCGCCGACATCGCCGACCATATAATCGAAGCCGTCGCCACCAATCAGGATGTCATTGCCGATCCCGCCGTCCAGCGCGTCGTTGGCGGCGCCGCCTGTCAGGCTGTCGTCGCCGCTGCCGCCGGTGAGAGTATCGATCCCGCCGAGGCCGGTGAGGACATCATTGCCGCCCGAACCAGTCAGCATGTTGCCCGCGTCCGATCCGGTCAGGACGTCGTCAAAGGCATTGGTGCCCTCGATGTTCTCGACATCGGCGCCGATCACGTCGCCCTGCGCGTCTCCGCCGGAGCCGATGCCGCCGCCGATCGTCACCGTCACGCCGCCGGCCGAGGTCGTGGCGTAGGTGACGACGTCGATGCCGTCCCCGCCATTGAGGATGTCGGCGCCGGCGCCGCCTTCGAGAGCGTCGCTGCCGTCGCCGCCGTTCAGCGTATCGGCGCCGTCGCTCCCCTGCAGCGTATCATTGCCGGCGTCGCCGTTTACGATGTCGTCGCCGCCGTTGCCGCTGATGAAATCATTGTCGGCACCGCCATTGGCCAGGTCATTGCCCGCACCGGCTAAGACGAAGTCGTTGCCGGCATCGCCGAAGATCTGGTCGTTGCCGCCGTTGCCGAAGATCGAATCCGTGTCGGCCGAGCCGTTGATGATATTGTCGTTGTCGTCGCCGTTGAAGACCGCCATTTGATTTTTCCTTCCGGATCGGGCCGTCCGACGCGGCGGCCTGCAGGGACAATAGTCACCGGACGTATCGCCAGGATGTCGCGGAGCGAGGAGATTTGTATCGTCCGTATCGCGGCTGGATTCAGCCGCGGCAGACAAGATCGCCGCGGCCGATGCCCTGGCCGCGGCGAAGGTCCGATGTTGGTTGTGGCTACAGAACGAAGTCGGCCGCGACCAGCCCGATGGAGCCGGTGAGCTGGATGTGGAAGTCGGAGGTGCCGTCGCCGTTGAGGTCGCCGGCGATGGTGGTGATGCCGCCGGCCACGGAGAACCGAAGTTGCCCCGCGACACCGGTGTAGAGGCCGGTGCCGATGAAGCTGAAGGCCTGATCGCCGGCGGTGCCGGTGTCGGCGTCGATCGCCGATAGGTCTATCCGATCCCCTTGGGCATGGCTGAAATCGGCAATCCGGTCGGCATTGGCCCCGACCGCGCTGTGCGCCGCGGAGCTGAAGACGAAGCGGTCGGCGCCGCCCAGTCCGGTCATCGTGTCGGTGCCGGCGCCGCCGTTCAGGGCGTTCGCTGCGCCGTTGCCGGTGAGGCTGTCGGCGGCGGACGAGCCGGTGACGTTCTCGATGTTGGCGTAGGTGTCGCCCTGGGCGTCGCCACCGGTCCCGCCGGTGGCCAGGTTGACGATTACAGCCGCGACGCTGCTGGCGTAAGAGGCGGTGTCGATGTTGTTGCCGCCGTCCAGCGCGTCGGCGCCGGCGCCGCCGATGAGGGTGTCGTCGCCGCCATACCCGGCCAGCGCATTGGCACCGGCATTGCCGGTCAGCGTGTCGCCGAGCTGGCTGCCGTTGACGTTCTCGATGCCGGCATAGGTGTCGCCCTGTGCGTCGCTGCCCGTGCCGATCCCGGTGCTCAGATTGACGCTGACGCCAGCGCTGCTGTCATAATAGGAGGCGGTGTCGATGCCCACGCCGCCGTCGAGCGCGTCTGCGCCGGCGCCGGCACGAAGAACGTCATTGCCCCCGAACCCGGCCAGGGCATTGATGCCGGCATCGCCGATCAGCGTGTCGGCGAACTGGCTGCCGTTGACGTTCTCGACATCCGCATAGGTGTCGCCCTGGGCATCGCTGCCCGTGCCGAGCCCGGTGGCCAGGTTGGCCGTCACGCCCGCGCTGCTGTCGAAATAGGAGGCGAGATCGATGCCGGCGCCGCCATCGAGCTTGTCGGCGCCGAGGCCGCCGCGGAGGATGTCGTTGCCGCCGCCACCGTAGAGCGTGTCGTTGCCGCCGATGCCGGTCAAGGTGTTGGCGCCCGCATCGCCCGTCAGCACATCGTCATAGCCGTAGGTGCCCTCGATGTTCTCGATCCCGGAGATCAGGTCGCGATGGGCGTCGGCGCCGCTGGCCAGGCCGGTTGCAAGATCGATCCGCACGCCACCGTAGGTGTAGCTGGTGCTGTAGCTGACGGTGTCGATGCCGGTGCCGCCATCCAGCACATCGGCCCCACCGCCGCCGCGAAGCAGGTCGTTGCCGTCGCCGCCCTGCAGGATGTTCTGACCGTCCTTCCCGTCCAGGATATCGTCGCCGCCCAGGCCGACAAGCCGGTTGGCGCCGGCATCGCCGGTCAGCGTGTCGCCGAAGCCGGCCGAGCCGGTGACATCCTCGACGATGATCGTTTGGAACGACCCGTCGCCGCCCACCGCGCTAAACGTCGTCAGATTGACGGTGACGCCGCCGATGCTGTCGAAATAGGTGGCGGTGTCGATGCCATCGCCGCCATCCAGGACGCCTCCCCCGGCGCCGCCACGCAGGAAATCGTCGCCGGCGTCGCCGGCCAGGGAATCGAAGCCTTCTCCGCCAATTAGGATGTCATCGCCAATCCCGCCGTTCAGCGTGTCGGCGCCGTCATCACCCTGCAGAAGGTCGTCGCCGGCCTCGCCCAGCAGGCCGTCGTTATCGGCGCCACCGATCAGCGTGTCGTTTCCCGTGGAACCATACAGGCTGTCGAAGCCGCCGAGCCCGAGCAGGATGTCGTCGCCGCCCGCTCCGGTCAGAGTGTTGTCCGCGGCCGATCCGGTCAGAATGTCGTTATAGCCATCGGTGCCCTCGATGCTCTCGATATCGGCGCCGATCACGTCGCCCTGCGCTTCGCCGCCGGAGCCGATTCCGCCGATCGTCGCCGTCACGCCGCCGGCCGAGCTGAAGATGTAGGTGACGGCGTCAATGCCGGCGCCCCCATTCAACGTGTCGGCGCCGACGCCGCCTAAGAGATAGTCGGCGCCGTCGCCGCCGTTCAGCGTGTCGGTGCCGTCGCCGCCATTCAGCGTGTCGTCGCCGTCGCCGCCGTTCAGCGTGTCGGTGCCGTCGCTCCCCAGCAGCGCATCATCGCCGGCATCGCCGTTCAGGGTGTCGTCGCCGGCGTCGCCGCTGATGAAATCGTTATCGGCACCACCATTGGCCAGGTCGTTGCCCGTGCCGGCATAGACGATGTCGACGCCCGCATTGCCGAAGAGCTGGTCGTTGCCGCCGAAGCCGGAGATCTGATCGTCTCCGATCGAGCCGCTGATGATGTTGTCGCTTTCGTCGCCGTTGAAGACCGTCACGTGAATGCCCCTTCCGGATCGGGCCGTCCGATGCGGCGGCCTGCAGGGGACACTAGCCGCCGGACGTATCGCCAGGATGTCGCGAGGCGGGGAGATTTGTATCGTCCGTATCGCGGCCGGACTCAGCCCCGCCAGACAAGATCGCCGCGGCCGATATCCCGGCCGCGGCGAAGGTCCGGTGCTGGTCGTGGCTACAGAACGAAGTCGGCCGCGACCAGGCCGATGGCGCCGGTGAGCTGGATGTGGAAGTCAGAGGTGCCGTCGCCGTTGAGGTCACCGGCGATGGTGGTGATGCCGCCGGCCACGGAGTATCGCAGCTCGCCGGCATGGTCGGTGTAGAGGCCGGTGCCGATGAAGCTGAAGGCCTGGTCGCCGGCGGCGCCGGTGTTGGCATCGATCGCCGACAGGTCGATCTTGTCCCCCTGAGCGTGGCTGAAATCGGTGATCCGGTCGGCATTGGCCCCGACCACGCTGTCCGCCGCGGAGGAGAAGAC
>NZ_JBFRCU010000172.1:0-5244 GCF_052113205.1 Inquilinus sp. YAF38
CATCCGGCACTCGCCCGCGGGCCGGACGGAAGGCTGCCGCTGGCCCCCGCCGACCCGAACCGGCCGCATCCGCCGGCGCCGAGCCAGCCGGCCAAGCCGATCGACCGCACGGCCGCGGCACCGGCCGGGCAGGGCCATTCCCCGCTGCCCACCCCCGGCCAGCACGGCCTGGCCACCCCGGCCCAGGCCGCCGGACAGCCCCCGGTAACGCCGGCCGTCAAACCGCCTGCCGCTGCCGCCCAGACCCAGCCGGCGCATCCGCCGCTGCTCGACCGCAATCAGCACGGCCCCCAGGCGCCGAGCGGTCCGACCGCGGCCCAGGCTGCCCCAACGGTCCAGCCCGGCCATCCGCCGCTGCCGGAGCGCGGTCAGCACCCCGCGAGCGCGCCGGCCGGTGCTCCCCCTGCCAAGCCGCCCGCGCAGCCATTGGCCGGGCCCCCGCAGCCGCAACCTCAGGCCGCGGCGCACCAGCCGGCGGCGGCGCAACGTCCGGCGATCGCCCGGCCTCCGATGCCGCCGCCGCACAATCCCGCCGCGCCGCACCCGACACCACACATCGCCCAGCCACAGGCTCATGCCCAGCCGCCGGCTCACCTGCAGCCTCAGCACCGGCCGCCGCTGCCGGACAAGCAGCAGCAGGACCAGAACTGACCGAACCCGCCCCCGCGCACCCTCACCGCCGGTTATGACATCCCGAAGCCGCGGTCCTGGCCTGACCCCGGATTCCCGCTACACTCGCGGCGATCGTTGGTGAGGAGCCCGCATCGTGGATATCAGGCGTCCCTATCTGCTGTTCCTGGGGGATGCCCCCGACCAGCTCGCCGCCAAGACCGCCTATGGCGTGGCGCAATGGCGCCGCGAGGTCTGCGTCGGCCAGCTGCGGCTGGACGGCTGCCGCGCCACCTGCGGCCTGCCCGACCTGACGCTGGAGGAAGCGGCGGCCAAGGGCGCGCAGACGCTGATCATCGGCGTCGCCAACCGCGGCGGCCGGGTCTCCGAGGCCTGGCAGGACACCATGCTGCGGGCGCTCGAGCTCGGCATGGACATCGCCTCCGGCCTGCACAGCCGCATCGCCGACCTGCCGGCGGTGGCGCAGCGCGCCAAGGCGCTGGGCCGCAGCCTGTTCGACGTGCGCCACCCGGACCGCGACTTCGACGTCGCCAGCGGCATGCCGCGCCGCGGCCGGCGATTGCTGACCGTCGGCACCGATTGCTCGGTCGGCAAGATGTTCACCTCGCTGGCGCTGGAGCGGGAGATGAAGGCGCGCGGCCTGAAGGCCGATTTCCGCGCCACCGGCCAGACTGGCATCCTGATCGCGGGCGGCGGCGTCTCGGTCGACGCCGTGGTCGCCGACTTCATCTCAGGCGCCACCGAATGGCTGGCGCCGGAGGCCGAGTCCGACCATTGGGACCTGATCGAGGGCCAGGGGTCGCTGTTCCATGCCTCCTATGCCGGCGTGTCTTTGGGTCTGCTGCACGGCGCCCAGGCCGAGGCGCTGGTGATGTGCCACGAGCCCGGACGCCCGCATATGCGCGGCCTGCCGAACTTTCCCCTCCCCGACCTGGCCGATTGCATCGCCCTGAACGAGCGCTGTGCCCGGCTGACCAACCCGGACGCCAAGGTGATCGGGCTGGCCTTCAACACCTCGGCGCTCGATCCGCAGGCGGCGGAGCGGGCGCTGAAGGAGGCGGAGGACCGTTTCGGCCTGCCGACGGTCGACCCGGTGCGCACCGGAGTCGCCGCCATCGTCGACCGGCTGCCGACCCCGGTGCACGCGTGACCGGCCGCCGCCTTTCGGTGCGCGAGGCGGTGTGGCCGATCCGCGGCGTGTTCACCATCTCCCGCGGCAGCCGCACCGAGGCGCGGACGCTGATCGCCGAGATCGTCGCCGGCGGCGCGGTCGGCCGCGGCGAATGCACGCCCTATGCCCGTTACGGCGAGAGCCTGGAGAGCGTGGCGGCGCAGATCGAGAGCGTGGTCCAGGCGATTGCCGATGGCGCCGACCGGCCCGGGCTGGAGGCGCTGCTGCCGCCGGGCGCGGCGCGCAACGCGGTCGACTGCGCCCTGTGGGACCTGGAGGCCAAGCTGGCCGGGGTGCCGGCCTGGGCGGTTGCCGGGATCCCCGAGCCCGGCCCGGTCACCACCGTCTACACGCTGAGCCTGGACACGGTGGAGAAGATGGGCGAGGCAGCGCGGCAATCGGCGCACCGGCCGCTCTTGAAGCTGAAGCTGACCGGAGACGGCGATCTGGAGCGGGTGCAGGCGGTGCGTGCCAACGCGCCGGCCAGCCGGCTGGTGGTCGACGCCAACGAGGCCTGGTCGATCGCCCATCTCGAGCGCTTCGGCCCTGCCTTCGCCGCGCTCGGCGTCGAGGTGATCGAGCAGCCGCTGAAGGCGTCGGAGGACGACGCGCTGCTGGGCTACGAGAGCCCGATCCCGCTCTGCGCCGATGAGAGCTGCCACGACACCGCCAGCCTGGACCGCTGCGCCGGCAAATACGCCATGGTGAACATCAAGCTGGACAAGGCCGGCGGCCTGACCGAGGCGCTGCGGCTGCGTGCCGCAGCCCGCGAGCGCGGTTTCGCCGTGATGGTCGGCTGCATGGTCGCCTCCTCTCTCGCCATGGCGCCGGCGACGCTGGTGGCGCAGGGGGCGGAGCTGGTGGATCTCGACGGACCGCTGCTGCTAGCCAAGGACCACGATCCTGCCCTGCGCTATGACGGCGTCACGGTGTACCCGCCGGAGCCGTCGCTGTGGGGCTGAAATGGCTCCTTCTCCCGCCCCGGCCCGCCACGCAAGGCAGGTTTTCCTTTCATCGGTAACGACCTGACTCGAAATCTGGACGTCCTGCCCCTAGATGATGGAGGCTGTGCTGCGAGGGGCGGACCATGGGCGTCGTGATCGAGAAAGAGAATCCGATGACGAGCTGTACCGGCTCACCCACGCTGGACTGGCTGCTGTACGAGGCGCCGACCATCCGCGACGTCGGCCAGCTGCTCGAGGAATTCTGCAACCGCCTGGTCGCCGAGGACGTTCCGGTCGCGCGCGGCCTGGCGATCATCCCTGCCCTGCATCCGCTCTATTTCGGCACCGCCTATATCTGGCGTGGCACCGGCGCGATCGAGCGCCGCCGCGGCCTGTGGGAGAACCGGAATTCGCCCGAATACCAGCAGAGCCCGATCCACGCGGTGATCGAGGAGGGCGCGGACGCACTGCGCCGCCGCCTGACCGGGCCGAAGGCGCAGCTCGACTTCCCGGTGCTGGAAGAGTTCCGCGACGAGGGGCTGACCGACTACGCCCTGTTCGGCATGGCCTTCACCAGCGGCCGCCGCTCCGCCATCTCCTTCGCCACGCGCGAGGAGGGCGGGTTCACCGAGGCGGCGCTGCAGAAGGTCGACCGGCTGATGCCGATCCTGACCCGGCTGATCGAGATCCACACCCTGCGCGCCACTGCGGTCGACCTCCTGGACACCTATGTCGGCCATGACGCCGGCGCCCGCATCCTGAACGGCCAGATCCGCCGCGGCATGTCGGAATCGCTGCACGCGGCGATCTGGTACTGCGACCTGCGCGACTTCACCGCGATGAGCGAGAAGGTCGGGCGCGAGGAGATCGTTGCCTCGCTGGACAGCTATTTCGAGACGATGGCCGCGGCGGTGCAGGAATCCGGCGGCGAGATCCTGAAGTTCATCGGCGACGCCATGCTGGCGATCTTCCCGGTGGATGAGGATCAGGGCGTGCAGGACGCCGCGTCCAAGGCCCTGGCCGCCGCCGCGGTGGCCGAGCACGGCATGGCTGCGCTGAACGCCAGGCGGGTCGAGGAGGGCCGGTCGGCGCTCGACTACGGCCTGTCGCTGCATATCGGCGAGGTGATGTACGGCAATATCGGCGCCGCCGACCGGCTGGACTTCACGGTGATCGGCCCCGCGGTCAATCTGGCAAGCCGGGTCGAGGCGCTGTGCCGCATCACCGGCCGCCGGCCGCTGATGACCGAGGCTTTCCGTCGTGCCGTCGGGGTCGAGGCCGAGCCGATGGGCCGGTTCAGCCTGCGCGGCGTGTCGGAGGAGCAGGAGGTGTTCAGCCCGGCGCGCCTGCCGCTCCCGGCCGAGGCCGCCGCCGAGTAGCTCAGGGCCCGCCCGACGCCTGCTGCTCCGATCCCAGGACCGAGCCGTCGGCCACGGCGCGCCGGGCCTCGCCGCGCCGCTCCGCCCCCGAGGGCAGGCCGGTCCCTGGATGCAGCATCCAGTCGGCGATGTCGCGCTGCGGCGTGCGCCGGCCGATATCGCGCAGCAGCCAGTGCCAGCCGCGGCTATAGGAGGCGACGACCAGGTCCGTCCGGCGCGGCAGGCGGCGCAGCAGCAGGTTGACCGAGGCCGGCGCCAGCACCTGCTCATGCTCGCCCAGCAGCACCAGGGTCGGCTGCGAGATCTCCGCCGCCGCGTCCGAGCCGCGGCCCATCAGGTCGACCAGCCCGTCGATGGTGTCGACCCGGGTCGCCCGGATGTAGAGCGGGTCGCGGCCGAGCGCGATCAGCATCGGCACGTTGTCGCTGGCCTGGACGCCGAGGCTGCGTCCGGTGAAGGTCATCGCCGGGATCAGCCGGCGGGTCAGCCACAGCGCCACCCGCGGGATGGCGTCCATGCTCTGCCGGCCCCAGGTGGCCGGGGCGGACAGGATCAGCCCGGCCATCGGCGGGTGGTCCGGCCCGGTCGCGGCCAGGATCGCCACCGCCCCGCCCATGCTCTCGCCCAGCAGATAGACCGGCACGCCGGGATAGCGCGCCTCCAGCAGCAGCAGCGCCGTGGCGGCATCGGCGGCCAGCGTCTCCGCCCCCGGCCAGATGCCGCGGCCGGCGGTGTCGCCGAAGCCGCGCTGGTCATAGGCGTAGGTGGCGATGCCGAGCTGGCCCCAGAACCTGGCCGGGTCGTCGAAGGCCCGGCCGTATTCGTTGAAGCCGTGCAGCGCCAGCACCACGGCGCGCGGCTTGTCCACCGGCCCCCAATGCCGCAGCGGCAGGCGATAGCCGTCGGCCGCGATCACGGCGTCGGGCTCCACCCGCGGCGCCCCGTTCGAGGCGCCCATCGGCTGCACCATCGCCCCGCAGGCGGCGACCAGCAGCAGCGTCAGGAGAGAAAGCAAGCGAAGGAGGGGCACCGCGTTGCCTCTCCCGCTTGCGGGAGAGGTCGGAGACGCGAAGCGGCTCCGGGTGAGGGCTCTTTGTCGAGGCCGGGACCAACCCTCACC
>NZ_JBFRCU010000173.1:0-5102 GCF_052113205.1 Inquilinus sp. YAF38
CGGCAGGCGCGGGCTTCGCCGCCTCGGGCGCCGCGGCGGCCGGCTTGGCGGCGGGGGCACCGCCGGCCACAGCCGCGTCGATATCCGCCTTCACGATGCGGCCATGCGGGCCGCTGCCCTTCAGCGCCGCCAGGTCGACACCGGCCTGCTGCGCCATGCGGCGGGCCAGCGGGCTGGCGAAGACACGGCTGTCGTCATGGCCATTGGTCGCCGGCTTGGCGGCCGGGGTCGGCCGCGCGGCCGGGGCGTCGGCCTTCGCCTCAGCCTTCGGCTCGGCGGCCGGAGCCCCGGCTTTCGCCTCGGCCTTCGGCGCGGGCGCCCCGCCCTTCAGCGCGCCGGCATCCTCGCCCTCCTCCAGCAGGATGGCGATGACCTCGTTGACCGCGACGTTCTCGGTGCCCTCGGCCACCAGAATCTTGCCGATGGTGCCTTCGTCGACCGCCTCGACCTCCATGGTCGCCTTGTCGGTCTCGATCTCGGCGATCACGTCGCCGGACTTGACCTTGTCGCCTTCCTTCTTGTGCCAGGTGGCGAGCGTGCCCTCGGTCATCGTGGGCGACAGCGCCGGCATCAGAATGTTGATCGTCATCGATCCCTCCCCTGTCCGACGCCTTAGCGGTAGCAGGCGGCCTTGGCCGCCGCCACGATGTGCGATGCCTGCGGCAGCGCGAGATGCTCGAGATTGGCCGCATAGGGCAGCGGCACGTCGACCGAGCAGACCCGGCCCACCGGGGCGTCGAGATAGTCGAAGGCGTGCTCCATCATCAGCGCCGCCAGCTCCGACCCGATACCGGCGAAGGGCCAGCTCTCTTCGGCGGAGACCAGGCGGTTGGTCTTCTTGACCGAGTTGACGATGGTTTCGACGTCGAGCGGCCGGATCGAGCGCAGGTCGATGACCTCGGCGTCGATGCCCTCCGCGGCCAGGGTCTCGGCCGCCTCCAGCGCCTTGCCGACCATGATCGAATAGGCGGCGATGGTGACGTCCTTGCCCGGGCGCACGATCTTGGCGCGGCCGATCGGGACGATGAAGTCGGGATCCTCCGGCACGTCGAAGCTCTGGCCGTAGAGCATCTCGTTCTCGAGAAAGATCACCGGGTTCGGGTCGCGGATCGCCGATTTCAGCAGGCCCTTGGCATCCGCCGCCGACCAGGGCGACACCACCTTCATGCCCGGGCAGTGCGCGTACCAGCTGGCATAGTCCTGGCTGTGCTGGGCGCCGACGCGCGATGCGGCGCCGTTCGGGCCGCGGAACACGATCGGGCTGCCCATCTGGCCGCCGGACATGTACAGCGTCTTGGACGCCGAGTTGATGATCTGGTCGATCGCCTGCATGGCGAAGTTGAAGGTCATGAACTCGACGATCGGCCGCAGCCCGGCATAGGCGGCGCCGACGCCGAGGCCGGTGAAGCCGTGCTCGGTGATCGGGGTGTCGATCACGCGCTTGGCGCCGAACTCCTCGAGCAGGCCCTGGCTGACCTTGTAGGCGCCCTGGTACTCCGCGACCTCCTCGCCCATCAGGAACACGGTCGGGTCGCGCCGCATCTCCTCGGCCATGGCGTCGCGCAGTGCCTCGCGCACGGTCAGGCGCCTGGTCTTGGCGAAGAACTTGTCCTCGTCTGTCGCGGGCGGCGCCTTGCTCGCCGGCGGCGCAGCCGGGGCGGCGGGCGCCCGGGCCTCGACCTTCGGCGCCTCGGGGGCGGCCGGAGCCTCGCGCTGCGTCTCCGCCACCGGGGCGGCCTTGCCGTTGGCCTGGCCGATGTCGCCCGCGCTCTCGCCGTCGCCGAGCAGGATGGCGATCGGGGTGTTCACGGCCACGGCCTCGGTGCCCTCGGGCACCAGGATCTTGCCGATGGTGCCTTCGTCGACCGCCTCGACCTCCATGGTCGCCTTGTCGGTCTCGATCTCGGCGATGACGTCGCCCGACTTCACCGCATCACCCTCGCGCTTCAGCCACTTCGCGAGCGTGCCCTCGGTCATGGTCGGCGACAGCGCCGGCATCAGAATTTCGGTGGGCATTGGGAATTCTCCGGCAGCCGGCGGCGCCTCAAAGGGCGCCTGCCGGGTCGTGATGACTCAGGCTTCGATCAGAACGTCGGTGTAGAGCTCCGACGGATCGGGCTCCGGGCTCTGCTGCGCGAATTCCGCCGCATCGTTGACGATGCCCCGGATCTCCTTGTCGATCGCCTTGAAGTCGTCCTCGCTGACGCCGCCGATCGCGTCGATCTTCTTCCGCACCAGATCGATCGGGTCGTGCGTCTCACGCATCTTCGCCACCTCCTCCTTGCTCCGGTACTTGGCCGGATCGGACATCGAGTGGCCGCGATAGCGGTAGGTCATCATCTCGAGGATGGTCGGCCCCTCGCCGGCCCGGGCACGTTCCAGCGCCTCGGCCGCCGCGGCCTTGACCGACAGCACGTCCATGCCGTCGACCTGGACGCCCGGGATGCCATAGGCCTGGCCGCGCAGATGCAGGTCGGCATTGGCCGAGGCGCGCTGGACCGAGGTGCCCATGCCGTATTTGTTGTTCTCGATCACATAGATGACCGGAAGCTTCCAGAGAGCCGCCATGTTGAAGCTCTCATACACCTGGCCCTGGTTCGACGCGCCGTCGCCGAAATAGGTGATCGACGCGCCGCCATCCTCCTTGTAGCGATGGGCAAAGCCGAGGCCGGTGCCGAGCGAGACCTGGGCGCCGACAATGCCGTGGCCGCCGAAGAACTTCTTCTCGCGGCTGAACATGTGCATCGAGCCGCCCTTGCCCTTGGAGTAGCCGCCGCGGCGTCCGGTCAGCTCCGCCATCACGCCGCGCGGATCCATGCCGCAGGCCAGCATGTGGCCGTGGTCGCGATAGCCGGTGATGACGTCGTCGGCGGGCGTCTGCGCCGCCTGCATGCCGACCACCACGGCCTCCTGGCCGATATAGAGGTGGCAGAAGCCGCCGATCAGACCCATGCCGTACAACTGCCCGGCCTTCTCTTCGAAGCGGCGGATCAGCAGCATGTCGCGGTAGTAGCGCAGCAACTCATCCTTGCCGGCTGCGGCGGGAGCCACGGCTCCCGACGTCTTCTCCTGGGCAGGACGACGTTTCGTGGCGGCCAATGGATCCTCCCTGGTCGGATAGCATCGGGTTAGTAGGCGCGCATAGTTTTGTCGCCTGGCCCAGTGCTACCCCGCACGGACCGAATTTGCAAGGCGCAGGTCCGTGGCCGCGCCGCCATCGGCGCAAGGCAGACGCGCGGGTTTACTGGGCCGGCGCAGAGGCCGGTGCGATCTTGGGAAAGAAAATGACGACATCGTCCGGCCTGGCGACATTCAGCATCGCCCGGGCCCGTTCGTCCAGCATGTCGAGGTCGACCTGCTTCGGGTCGATCAGCGCGGCGCGCTTTTCCATCTCCGTGCGCTGGGCGGTCAATTCGTCCAGCGTCGACTGCGCTTGGGCGACCTCGCCCTGCAGCGCGTCGCGGGCGAAGATGCCGTGGTCGCCCTGGATCGCATGGTAGCTGAAATAGGCGATCAGGCAGACGCCGACCACCGGCCCGATGATCGGCCGCAGTTTCCGCCGGAGATAGCGAAACATGCTCATGGCTCTAGGTCACCATAGGTCGGGGTCGGCGTCAATCAATGGTACTAACGCTGGCGCAGCACCGACCGGCCGGCATAGCTGGCGGCACGGCCCAGCTGCTCCTCGATCCGGATCAACTGGTTGTACTTGGCCAGCCGGTCGGAGCGGCTGAGCGAACCGGTCTTGATCTGCCCGCAATTGGTGGCGACGGCGAGGTCGGCGATGGTGGCATCCTCGGTCTCGCCCGAGCGGTGCGACATCACCGCGGTGTAGCCGGCCTTGTGCGCCATCTCCACCGCCTGCAGCGTCTCGGTCAGCGTGCCGATCTGGTTGACCTTGACCAGGATCGAGTTGCCGATGCCACGGGCGATGCCCTGGGACAGGCGCTCGGGATTGGTGACGAACAGGTCGTCGCCGACCAGCTGGACGCGCTTGCCCAGGGCGCTGGTGATCGCGGCCCAGCCCTCCCAGTCGTCCTCGGCCATGCCGTCCTCGATCGACACGATCGGGTAGCGCGTCACCAGCTCCTCGTAGTAGGCGACGAGGCCGGTGCTATCGAGGCTCTTGCCCTCCCCCTCCAGAGCGTAGCGGCCGTCCTTGTAGAACTCGGTCGAGGCGGCATCCAGCCCCAGCACCACGTCGTCGCCCGGCTTGTAGCCGGCGGCCTCGATCGCCTGGACGATGAAGCTCAGCGCCTCGTCGGCTGAGCTGAGATTCGGCGCGAAGCCGCCCTCGTCGCCGACATTGGTGTTGTGGCCGGCATCCTTCAGCTTCTTGCGCAGGGCGTGGAACACCTCCGACCCGGTGCGCACCGCCTCGGCCAGGGTCGGCGCGCCGACCGGCAGGATCATGAACTCCTGGATGTCGATCGGATTGTCGGCATGGGCGCCGCCATTGATGATGTTCATCATCGGCACCGGCAGCGTGCTGGCATAGGCGCCGCCGACATAACGGTACAGCGGCAGGCCGGCATCCTCGGCCGCGGCGCGGGCCACGGCTAGGCTGACGCCGAGGATGGCGTTGGCGCCGAGCCGGCCCTTGTTCGGAGTGCCGTCCAGCTCGATCATGGTGCGGTCGAGCGCGATCTGGTCCTCGGCATCGAGGCCGGCCAGCGCGTCGAACAGCTCGCCGTTGACGGCATCGACCGCCTTGGTCACGCCCTTGCCGCCATAGACCGACTTGTCGCCATCACGCAGCTCGACCGCCTCATGGGCGYCGGTCGAGGCGCCGGACGGCACGGCGGCGCGGCCGAAGGCGCCGGATTCGAGGGTGACATCGACCTCGACGGTCGGGTTGCCCCGGCTGTCGAGGATCTGGCGGGCATGGATGTCGACGATCGCGGTCATAGAGCTGCCTCTCGCTTGCGCAGGAGTGGTAGGGCGGGAATCGGCGTGGCCAGACTGTGCCGCGGACCGGAAAATGCAAGGATTTTCACCTCTGCGCCTAGGGCAAACCTCACATCCGCCGATTGTGGCGCGGCCATGTTGTAACTGCGTCAATTTGGGGAGTAGCCTCGCGACAAAAGTACGCAACTCAGGGT
>NZ_JBFRCU010000174.1:0-4932 GCF_052113205.1 Inquilinus sp. YAF38
GCGCAGGGGCCGCAGCCGCCGGAGCGGCGGGAGCCGGCTGCTGGTCCGACGGCATCGCGTCGGCCGGGGCCGGCGTCCGCGGCGGACGGCCGCGACGGGGCCGGGCGACGATCGAGGCCGGCAGGGCGAGCTCGGTGTCGAGGCCGCTGTCCTCCTGGTCCCGCGGGTCAGCCCCGAAGCTGGCCGAAGCCGGGTTGTCGATCGGCGCCGGGTCGAGCGGGCTCGGGATGTGCGGCTGCGGCGCGTTCAGATCCGGCGGCTGCGGCCGATCGGCACGATAGTCCGGACGGCCTCCTTCGCGCGGGCCGCGGAAACGGTCGCGCTGCCCTTCCTCGCGGCCCTGCCCCTGTTCGCGATTCTGGTCGCGGAAGCCCTGGTCACGGTCGCGCGGCGGACGGTTCTCACGGTTCTCCCGGAACCCCTGCTCCCGGTTCCGGAAGCCCTGGTCGCGGTTCTGGCGGTCACCGCCGTCGCTGCGCCCCTCGAACTCGCGGCGCTGCGGCCGGTCGCCCTCGTTGCGCGGCTCGAAGTCACGGCCCTGCTGACGGTCGCCGCCATCGTTGCGCGGCTCGAAGTCCCGCCGCTGCTGCCGGTCGCCGCCGTCGTTGCGCGCCTCGAACTCGCGGCGCTGCGGCTGCTGCTGCGGCGGGCTGGTCAGCGGATCGTAGTCGGAATCGACGCCCGGCTGGTCGCGGCCGCTGTCCTGGCTCGGCTGGTGCTGCGGTGCGCCGTAGGCCTCGTTCATGGCGTTGATGATGCGGACATAGTGCTCCGCATGCTGCTGGTAGTTCTCCGCCATGACGCGGTCGCCCGACGCCTGGGCGTCGCGCGCCAGCCCCATGTACTTGTCATAGACCTGGAAGACATTGCCGCGGATGCGGATGTCCGGTCCATTGCTGTCGATGGTCTGGTTGCGGTTGGGCAGTGCGTTCGGCCGGCGCTGCTGGCCACCGCCACCACCGCTGCTGCCCCCTCCGCCACCACCACCGCCGCCGTTCCTGCCGCGCGCACGCCGCGAATTCGGTCCTGGTCTCATCAGCCTTGCTTCTGCAGATCGCTGTTTGCCGCGCTGCCGTCCCTCGCCGCCGCCTGATGCGGCCGGGCCCAGCGTCATCGTCGCTTCCAGCGCCGGAATGGCGGCCGCCTCAAGCGGTCAAGCCCGGAAATGACGGAATAAGGGACCCTAACGGCAATCCGGCGTCGGGCCAACGCTTTTTTTCGTCACAACGCAACGCGGTATGCCTGCGAGATCGTGCGGCGTGCCGGCGATGTCAAGCCCTGCGCCGCGGAACAGCGCCGCCACATCCGCCGCCTGGCCGATGCCGAGCTCGACCACCGCCGTGCCGCCGGGCGCCAGCAGATCCGGCAGCGCCGCCGCCAGGGCGCGATAGGCGTCGAGCCCGTCGGCCCCGCCGGACAGGGCCAGGCGCGGGTCGTGCTCGCGCACCTCGGGCTCCAGCGCCGCGATGTCGGAATCCGGGATATAGGGCGGGTTGGACAGGACAAGGTCGAAGCGGCCTGCCAGGGCGGTCGCCCAGTCGCCGACCGTGAACGCGGCGCGATCCGCCAGGCCCAGGGCCCGCGCATTGTCCCGCGCCACCCGGGCTGCGGCCTCGCTGCGGTCGACGCCGATGCCGAAGGCGGCGGCGCGGTCGTGCAGCACGGCCAGCAGCAGGCAGCCGGTGCCGGTGCCGAGGTCCAGCACCCGCAAAGGCCGGTCCGGGGCGGCGGCCAGCGCCGCCTCGACCAGCGTCTCGCTGTCCGGCCGCGGGTCCAGCGTCGCCGGGCCGAGCGCGAAATCGAGGCTCCAGAACTCGCGTCGCCCGAGGATGCGCGACACCGGCTCGCGCGCCGCCCGGCGGGCCAGATGGTCGGCGTAGCGCCCGGCGGCTTCCGGCGGCAGCGGCTCGGCGGCGCGCGTCAGCAGGCCGGTGCGGTCGATGCCGAGGGCGTGCATCAGCAGCAGACGGGCGTCGGACATGGCGCTGTCGATGCCGGCTGCGGCCAAGCGCGCGGTGCCGTCGCGCAGCGCCTCGGCGATGCTGCTCACGGCTGGTCGGCGAGGGTGGCGAGGCGGGCGGCCTCGTCCTCGGCGATCAGCGCCTCCACCAGCTCGTCCAGCGCCTCGCCCGCCAGCACCTTCTCGATCTTGTACAGCGTCAGGTTGATGCGGTGGTCGGTGACCCGACCCTGCGGGAAGTTGTAGGTGCGGATCCGCTCCGACCGGTCGCCGGAGCCGACCTGGCTCTTGCGGTCGGCGGCGCGCACCGCGTCCTTGGCCGCGCGCTCGGCCTCGTACAGGCGGGCGCGCAGGATCTTCATCGCCTTGGCACGGTTCTTGTGCTGCGACTTCTCATCCTGCATCACCACCACGATGCCGGTGGCCAGATGGGTGATGCGAACCGCGCTCTCGGTCTTGTTGACGTGCTGGCCGCCGGCGCCCTGGGCGCGGAACACGTCGACCCGCAGATCCTTGTCGTCGATCTGGATGTCGACCTCCTCCGCCTCCGGCAGCACCGCCACGGTGGCGGCGGAGGTGTGGATACGGCCCTGGGTCTCGGTCTCCGGCACGCGTTGAACGCGGTGGGCGCCGCTCTCGAACTTGAGCCGGGCGAAGACACTGCGGCCATTGATCTCGGCCGAGGCCTCCTTGTAGCCGCCCAGCGGCGTCTCGGCGATGTCGAGCACCTCGAAGCGCCAGCCGCGGATCGCGGCGTAGCGCTGGTACATCCGGAACAGATCGGCGGCGAACAGCGCCGCCTCGTCGCCGCCGGTGCCGGCGCGGACCTCGAGGATGGCGTTGCGGTCGTCGGCCTCGTCCTTCGGCAGCAGCTGCACCTGCACCCGCCGCTCCAGCGCCGGCAGGCTGTCGCGCAGGGCGAACAGCTCCTCCTGCGCCAGGGCCTTCATCTCGGGATCGGCCTCGGCCGCCACCATGGCCTCGAGCTCGGCCAGCTCGGCCCGGCCGCGATGCAGCGCCGCGATCTCCTCGGCGAGCGGCTCGAGCTCGGAATATTCCTTGGAATAGGCGGTGAACTGGTCCGGCGTCAGCTTGCCGGTGCCCATGCCGTCGCGCAGCTCGGCCACGCGGGACAGGACACGGTTCAGGTTTTCGTCGAGATGCACGGGAGGCTCAAATCAAAGGAACGGGCCGGTCGATTGGTCGGACGACAGGCCCGCTAGCGCTCTCGCAGACGCAGGATCATTCGGCCGTCCGTCATTCCGCCGCTTGGGCCGAGGCCGCCTCGGCGGCGGCGCGCTCGGCCTCGATCTGCTTGGCCTTGTCCTCGACCAGCGACACCAGGTGGTCGACGATGCCCTCGTCCTTCAGCCGGTGGTTCGGCAGGCCGTTGATGTAGACCTGATGCGTGCCCTTGCCGCCGCCGGTGAAGCCGATATCGGTCATCGTCGCCTCGCCCGGGCCGTTGACCACGCAGCCGATCACCGAGACGGTCATCGGCGTGGTGATGTGGGCCAGGCGCTGCTCCAGCACCTCGACGGTCTTGATCACGTCGAATTGCTGCCGGGCGCAGGACGGGCAGGAGATGATGTTGACGCCGCGGTGGCGCAGGCCGAGAGACTTCAGGAGGTCGAAGCCGACCTTGACCTCCTCCACCGGATCGGCGGAGAGCGAGACGCGCACCGTGTCGCCGATGCCGGACCACAGCAGCATGCCCAGGCCGACCGACGACTTCACCGTGCCGCTGCGCAGGCCGCCGGCCTCGGTGACGCCGATATGCAGCGGGTAGTCGCAGGCCTCGGCCAGCGCCTGATAGGCGGCGACGGCGAGGAACACGTCCGACGCCTTGCACGAGATCTTGAAGTTGAAGAAGTCGTGGTCCTCGAGGATGCGGATGTGGTTGAGCGCCGACTCGACCATCGCCTCCGGGCAGGGCTCGCCGTACTTCTCCAACAGCTCGCGCTCCAGCGAGCCGGCATTGACGCCGATCCGCATCGAGCAGCCATGGTCCTTGGCCGCCCGCACCACCTCGGCCACCCGCTCCTTCGAGCCGATGTTGCCGGGATTGATGCGCAGGCAGGCGGCGCCGTTCTGGGCCGCCTCGATGCCGCGCTTGTAGTGGAAATGGATGTCCGCGACGATCGGCACGGTCACTTCCGGCACGATGTATTTCAGCGCCGCGCTCGATTCCTCGTCCGGGCAGGACACGCGGACGATGTCGGCGCCGGCGATCTCGAGCGCCCGGATCTGATCGATCGTGCCCTGGATGTCGGTGGTCCGGGTGTTGGTCATCGACTGGACGGTGATCGGCGAATCGCCGCCGACCGGGACCTTGCCGACATGGATCAGGCGGGACTTCCGGCGTTGAATCTGGCGATAGGCGCGGACGGCGCTCATGACGTGACCTTAGGTGATGCGGCGTTCGTTGCGCGACAACATGGCCCTTTCACGCCGATCCCGCAATCCGGCAGGGCGGCAATGCGACCATGTGCAGCCGGCCGCGCTCAATTGGCTGTGGCCGGCGCGCCCCGCAGCTTCTGCGGGTCGAGTGCGATGTTGCGCACGACCTGGCCGGGGCCGCCGAGCGACGCCACCGGCGTGCCGTCGACCTCGACCTGCAGCCCGCCGGCATTGCCGGTGGTCAGGCGCTGGCCGTCCTGCGACGGCACGGCGTAGGTCTCGCCCGCCGCCATCACCCGGGTCATCACCAGCCCGCCCTGGCGGTCGCGGATCTGAACCCAGCTGTCGGCGTTGGCGCGCAGCATGATGCGGCTGTCGCCGGGGCCGGGGATCTGCGGCGCCGGCGGCTCACTCGCCAAGGCGGCGCCGAGCGGACGGTCGGCCAATGCGAGAAYGGCCGGCAGCGGCGACTGGGGTGCCGCCGCCGCGATCTGGGGCGCAGTTGCGGCAGGGACGGCGGGCGGGGTCGCCGCGGTCTGGACCGGCGCGGCCGGCGGCAGCGGCAGGGCCGG
>NZ_JBFRCU010000175.1:0-4446 GCF_052113205.1 Inquilinus sp. YAF38
AAGCCAGAACAACCCTACTAGTGGAGCGCTCCACCCCGATCTCACGACCGAGGCTGCACCTCACACACCTGAGCCATCCACGTCCAATCAGCTTGCGCCAACCAAACGCTCATGACTCTACTAGCGTCCGAGATACCGCGCCCGCTTGTTTGTGCCCTTCAACCGAAGACCAAACCGCCGGCCGCGTATCCCTTCTCCAATGCTTCTCACTTGTCCAAGATCCGTCGCTCTTCCGCCAGGTTTCCCCGACCCCAGAGCCGCATCCGCCCGTCGCGCCTTCCCCTTCCAGGGCCGGCCCGCCAGGGCGAAACGTCGATGTAATCCTTCCGACCTCTCAGTGCAACCAGATTTTCATCTTCTGCACCGTCCGACCCGCCGTTTCGCTTTCGCTCGCCGCCGTGTCGTCGTTCGGTGAGGCGGTTTATAGGGAGGTCGCCGGAGCCTGTCAAACGCTTTGTGACGAAAATTTTTCGAACAGCATTTTCTCCCCGCGAGGTGCTTTCCCGCGCAAGGCAGAGAGGCTCCAGACACCACCGGATCGGGCGCTTCCGCCCGATCCGGTCATCTCTAGATGGATAGACGCGCGTACGCGCGCAAGGAGTGGTGGGTGGGATTTCGGACGCCCCGCCGGTTGACCTGATTCCCCCTCTCCCGCATGTTCGGCCGGTGATTCAGGCGCGCCCCGGCCCTGCGGGCGGCCTCCCCACCGCCCCTCGGAGACCGATCCATTGCGAATCGCGCCGTTCGGAGTCCTGTCGTTTCTCGCTTTGGCCGGTCTTGGAGCCGGTGCCGTCCTGCTCCTCCCCGAATCGCCGCACCAGGCCGATGCCGCCACCGGCGGCCCGGCGGCCCCGACACTCCGATCGGATCTGCGTGAGCAGATTGCCTATGACGCGCTGCTTGCCGCCCCGGACGAGCCGGCGGATTGGGTTCTGGCGGGCATTGCCGAAGGCCTTGCCCGGCCGCAGGTCCCGCGCGGCACCGAGCGCCGGGTGGTCGAGGTGACGGAAGGCGACACGCTGACCGGCCTGCTGGCCGAGGCAGGAATCGCCGGAGACGAGGCCCACGCCGCCGTGGCCGCCTTGGACGGGCTGTACGACCCGACCAGGCTGCGAATCGGCCAGCCGGTCACGGTGACCTTCGACCGCAGCGGCGGCGAGCGCGTGCTGAAGGCGGTCAGCCTGATGCCGGAGGTCGACCGCACCGTCACCGCCCGGCGCATGCCCGACGGCGATTTCCGCAGCAGCGAGGCCGAGCGGGTGCTGGAGAGCCGGCCGATCGGCATCGCCGGCGAGATCGATTCGAGCCTCTATGCCGACGCCACCGCGGCCGGGGTGCCGGATGCGGTGGTGCTGTCGCTGCTGAAGACCTGGGCCTATTCGGTCGATTTCCAGCGCGACCTGCAGCCGGGCGACCGATTCGCCGTGCTGTTCAGCCAGGACCACAGCCCGGACGGCAGCGTCGCCCGGCTGGGGCCGGTCGAGATGGCGCGGCTCGAGCTCGGCGACAAGACCCTGACCATGTACCGCTTCGAGAGCCGCGACGGCACGGTCGACTATTACGACCGCGATGGTACCAGCGTGCAGCGCCTGCTGCTGCGCACCCCGGTCGACGGGGCGCGGCTGACCTCCCGATTCGGCGCCCGGCGCCATCCGGTCCTGGGCTACACCCGGATGCATCGGGGCGTCGATTTCGGCGCCTCCAGCGGCACGCCGATCTATGCCGCCGGCGACGGCACGGTGGAGCTGATCGGCACCCAGCGCGGCTATGGCCGGGTCATCCGGCTGCAGCACAACGGCAGGCTGTCGACCGCCTATGCCCATATGAGCCGCTTCGCCCGGCTGAAGAAGGGCGCACGGGTCAAGCAAGGCGAGGTGATCGGTTATGTCGGGTCCAGCGGCATGGCGACCGGGCCGCATCTGCACTATGAGGTGCTGGTCGCGGGCGCCCAGGTCAACCCGCTGAGCGTCGACCTGCCGACCGGCACCACCCTGGCCGGCCGCGACCGGACCGAGTTCAAGCGCCGGGTCGAGGCGATCGACCGGCAGTTCCGGCAACTGACCGAGGAGGCGCCGGTCGCCTCGGTCGGCCGGAGAGTGGACGGCTAGCCGGCGAAGCGCGGCGCCAAGCCGGTTCCCGGCAAGGGCAGCACCCGCACCTCGCCCGGATGCCGGGCATGGGCGACATGGCCGGCCCGCAGCGCCGATTCGCAGGCATCGAGGTTGCGGGTGGCGAGGTGCAGCATCGGCTGGTCGCCGATGCCGAGGGTGAAGCCGCCGATCGCGATCGAATCGCCATCCCGCCGGGCTCCGTCCAGCGCTGCCCAGGCGGCCAAAGCCGGCTCGGCGAGCGGCGCCGGCAGATCGAGCCGGAGGATGCCGGTCGCCCCATTGGCGTGGCGCTCCCAATCCGGCTGGCGCAGCAGCTCCGGCGTCCGGTGCTCGCAGGCGAAGAGCGGCAGGCCGAAGGCATTGCGCCGGGCCGGATAGGACAACCGGAAGGCGGGCTGCACCGGCCCCTCCGGCAGGTCCAGCAACCGGGCCAGGTCGCGCGCCGGCTCTCCGCCCGCTCCCGCGGCGTCGAAGGCAGCGGCGGCCGAATCGGCCGACCGGGTCGCCAGCGCGATCCCCAACAGCCCCTCCCCGTCCCGCGCCAGACGCTCGCCGAGGCCATTGTCGAACTGGGTCGGGTCGAGCACGCCGAGCAGCTCGATGTAATCGCCCGCCAGCATGATGCAGTAGTTCGCGGTGCCCCAGCCGATGTGGCGGCCACGCGGCGTCACGGTGAAGCCGAGGCGGCGCCAGGTGTCGCGCGCCGCATCCAGCGCCGCCACCGCCAGGATGACGTGGTCGAGCCCGGTGATCGCCGCCATCAGAAGCCCCCGTGCTCGGCCAGATGCGCTTCCTCCTCCGGCGTGCTGGCACGGCCGAGGATGGCGTTGCGGTGCGGAAAGCGGCCGAAGCGCTCGATCACCGCGAGATGCCGCCGGGCATAGCCGACATACTCCGGGTCGGCGATCCCGGCGGCCTGCAGGTCCAGACTGCGCCGCTGGTCGGCGAGGTCCTCGCTGTGCTCGAATGGCAGGTAGAGGAACAGCCGGTGGTCGTCGGTCATCGACGGATCCCGGTCGAAGCCCTGGCCGACCGCAGCCTTGGCCACGGCCAGTGCCTTCGGATCGGTGGCGAAGGCGCGCGGCGTGTCGCGGAACAGGTTGCGCGGGAGCTGGTCGAGCAGGATGCAGAGCGCGACCGCGCCGAGCGGGGATGCCGCCCAGTCGTCGTGTCGGCCGTCCGCGGCCTCCTCGTGCAGGGTCAGGAAGCGGGCTCGGATCTCGGCGTCGAAGCCGGCATCGCCGGAGAACCAGCGCTCCTTCCCGGATTCGTCGAACCAGAAGGCCAGCAGGTCGTGGGCGGAAACCGAAAGCGGGGTCATGCGGGGCAGAGTCCGTGGCCGATGATGTCGTCGAACAGCGCATGCAGCGGATCCTCGGCGAGGTCCACCATCCCGTGTGGGTCGAGCCGGAGGGCGCATCGCCCGGCCAGCAGCGCCTTGCGCCGGTCGCCAGCGGCGAGGTCGGCGGCCGCCTCCTCCAGCATCAGCGCAGCGGCCAGCAGTTCCGCCGCCGGATGCATCAGCCGGCGGGCCAGGCGCGGCCCGTCCTCCGGCCGCGCCCGCAGATGGGCGAAGCCGGCGCGGCAGCTGTCGAGCACCGGGCGCAAGCGGACCGCGATCGGCTGCAGGGCGCCGGGGGCCGAATCGAGGATGCCGGAGACCCGGTCGAGCAAGGCCTGGTCGCCGGGCAGCTTGCCGATGGTGGCACGCAGGAACTCCAGCGCCTGGACATTGGCCGGCCCTTCCCACACCGCGGTCACCAGGGCGTCGCGGTAGAGCCGGGCCGTCGGCCATTCCTCGGTGTAGCCGTTGCCGCCGACGATCTCGACCGCCTGGGCGGCGGCGGCCGTCGCCTGCGCCGCGGTCCAGTACTTCGCCAGCGCCACGGCGGCGCGGCGCCAGCCCTCGACCGCCGGTTCCTCGCCCGGCGCCTCGAACGCCATGGCCGCCTCGAAGGCCAGCGCCGCCGAAGCCTCCTGGGTCGCGGCGAGGTCGAGCAGCGCGTCGCGCATCATCGGCGTGCTGCGCAGCAGCGTGCCGCCGACCCGGCGATGGCTGGTCCAGGCCAGCGCTTCGAGCACGGCGCGGCGGTGCATGCCGGCGGCGCCGAAGGCGTTGTGCACCCGGCTGTATTCCAGCGCCTCCAGCATCGCCTTGAGGCCGTGCGGCGGCGGCGCCACCTCGACCGCCCAGGCGCCGTCCAGCACGGTCTCGCCGGTGGCGAGGCCGCGGGTGCCGACCTTGTCCTTCAGCCGGCGGACATGCAGGCGGTTCGGCGTGCCGTCCGGCAGCGCCGACGGCACCAGATAGCAGCCCAGGCCGCGCGCCCCGTCC
>NZ_JBFRCU010000176.1:0-4284 GCF_052113205.1 Inquilinus sp. YAF38
GACATCGACGGCGACGGCACCTCGGACTTCCACATTCGTCTCCTTCCACATTCGTCTCGACGGCGCAATCACGCTGCAGGCCTCGGACTTCATGCTGTAACCGATTCCGGCTCGGGCGTCTCGTGCGCCCGAGCCGTTATCCTCGTCGTGCCATCGAGATCTGGATTCGCAAGGCTGCGCTGGTCTTGCCGCGGCCGCAATACAAGGTCAGCTGTAACTTGTGTTCAATTCCCACCGTGTGATTCGTAGCGATTTTCACTTGGTTATTTTAATATGCGCCCGCGTGTATGAAACAGTTTGGCATATGACTGCGTCGCGGATAGCCGGTCGCGGTCGTTATTCCGACATAGGTGGACTGCACCCCTGGACTGAGACAGAAGAATTAGGGTGACATGGGCGATCGGAGGCTGAATGCCCGACAAGCCCACGACTCCCACACGCAGTTTCCCGGCCGCGCTGAAGCAGGCGGCGATGGTTCGGCTTGAAGCCGGCGAAGCGCCGGCGGCAATCGCCCGCGATCTCGGCATTGGCCGCAAGGTGCTCTATGGCGAGCGCGCTCTGGCGGGCGGAAGGGGCGACGGCATTCTGAAAGGCAAGGCGTGCCGGCAACAGGCTGTTGCCGGTAAGGGGCGGATCGCGGGCCTGTCAGGTCGAAACCCAATGCAGCGAGACCATCCGGAGCCTCGATCCCAGCGGGACCGTTCCGTTCAAGGCGAGCCCGTGGCTCGCAATCCTCGCGGACGACCCCAAGACCATCGCGGCCGATTGAGCGGCCAATCCCTCAGCTGCGAGTTCGAGACAGGCTGAAAGCGTCTCGAACGCATGGTCGGCCGACATACCCTTTGCCATCGCATCCGCAGTCGCTTCCGCGATCAGTCCGCCCAGTTGGGCCTGCTCGAGAGACGCCGTTGCGGCGGTGCCTTGGTCTTCATTTCCGCTCGTCACCATGTTAGTCCTCTCTGTCGGGCGACCGGTTGCAAGTCGACCGCTCGGCATGAAATAACGGTGTGCTTGAGCAAACTCCGAATGAGCAATTCCGCTCCGACGCCAAGGAACAGCGACCTGCGTCGGATAGAAACGGAGATAGAATATCCATGTATTATCGACTACCACTTGATCGTATAACTTTTCATCCTCTTGCGCCTCAGGTAGAAAAGCCTAGTCACGAGACCCTTCATATTCCGAAAGCGGGTTGAAGGCGCCGCGACGTACACTGCACCACCAGCGCTGAGAGATCCACCTGAGCGTCGGCTGCTGAACTCGCGGCAGTAGGTCCAGGAACGGAGGACCAGCCGCGCATCAGTGGAAGTCAACGCCAGCACCGACACGTCGATCGACGACGTCTGCAACCGGCGAAGGCTCTCCGCTACAAACCCCCAACCAATTCGAAGCCGACCTCGCAAGCCCTCGACCCGGCCAAGCCCAACCGCTCGCCGTCCACTGTCCCGGTCCGGGGGTGCAGTCCAAAAAGGGCACGCACCGGACGTCTCTCCCTCTGCTCCGTGTCAGGATCGTCGTCGGTTTCCGCCAGGCGCTGTATTGATTCCCCGGGGAAATGGTTTCGATCGGGCCGCGGCAAGCCGGCCCGGCTCGAGGAACCGGACGAGCGGCGGCAGGGCGCGTCGGAGCGATCACCGGGCAGTGTCCGGCTCCCACGGCTCCAAGTGCCTGCGTGGACGAGCAAGATTCCCAGCCCGGCAACAACCCTCCAGGGCGGCCTACTCCTGACGGAGTAGAAGCTATTAACTAAATTACACATAAAAATTTATATAGTTTATTTGACTCTCCCTGACCGCCCGGGTGTTATGTGCCTCTCCACCATGCGGCCATGATCATCCAGGATAGGGGGACGGTCTGGCATCGTCAGAATTTATGCCGATTTGACGAGCATGCGCAGCAGCACCCCATATTTCGCAGTCTCTGAAATACCTCGATCTACTTCGTTCGGCCTGTCGATCCCGGCTAGGCACACATGTTGCGTCGATTGTTCCAGGAGAGATTCGTGATAGCCTATAGAGCAGTAAGGCCGGCCGCGATCAGCACTGTCGATCACGAAGAGGACCCGGTGTCTTCTCAGCCGATTCTTCGGCCTGATGTCCACACTGCGCACAGGATCGCTGACGCCACGCCACCATTGCTGCCGTCCAAAGGCGATGCGCCGCTGGTCTCGATCATTGATCCTCGCACCCTCAGCCGGGACAGCTTGGCGCGGGCGCTTGAGGCGACGGAGAGCCGGTTCCGCAGCCACACATTTGCCTGCCTCGGCGATTGGCTGCAGAACGAGCAGATCCGCGAGGAAACGGTGGCAGTGCTGCTGGGTATCGGCGTGACGGATGCGGACGATCCGGGCCTGGTGGAAGTTCTCCAACTCCTGGCGCGGGAGTTCGGCCACATCCCGACGATCGTGATGGGGGATGTCGAGAGCTCGTCTCATGTGCTCGGGATCCTGGGACACGGCGCCCGGGGATACATTCCGACCAGCGTCAGCCTGTCCGTCGCCGTCGAGGCGATCTCGCTTGCCCGGGCCGGCGGCCTGTTCGTGCCGGCCAGCAGCCTGATGCAATCCCAGCGGACGCCATCTGAGCGATCCCACGCATCCTCCTCCGTGGTCCAACTGCTCACCGAGCGGCAGGCGGCCGTCGCCGAGGCGATTTCCATGGGCAAGGCCAACAAGATCATCGCCTTCGAGCTGAACCTCTGCGAGAGCACGGTGAAAGTCCACGTCCGCAGCATCATGAGGAAGCTTCAGGCCCGGAATCGCACGGAGGTTGCCTTCAAGCTCCACACTATGTCGCCGCGCCGGGCCGGGCCCAGCACGGCTTGGCCGTTGGCCATGACGGCTTGAGCGACAGAAGCGGAGTTTGTCCCGGCAATAGATCACGCACTGTCCAACCAGCCCGAATCTCGGGCGCGACACGAGGGCTCGAGGCGCAGGGCGCGGCGCAGATCCTGGCCCATGCCGGGCGACAAGGCCGTGGCGTCGTCTCGGCCTTCATCGCCACCGCCTTCGCCCAAGAAGACGCCGACGCGGCCAAGGCGCAGTGGCGCCAGGTGGCCGACCAGCTCAGGCCAAGGTCGCCAAGCTTGCCGCCCTCATGGACCAGGTCGAGCCCGACGTTCTCGCCTGTATGAGCTTCCCGGCGGCTCACCGGCCCAGACTGCATTCCACCCATCCGATCGAGCGCCTGAACGGCGAGATCAAGCGCCGCACCGAGGTCCCTCGGGTCGGGCTTCGCCCGCCCGAGGGCAGGCTTGGCATCTTCCCGAACGAGGCCCGCTGGAGAGCCCGAGACCAGCGCGGCTCCTGCACCACCTCTTGGGGGACGATCCCGCTGGCCATACCCAGGCTGATGCGGAGCCCCATTTCTTGGTACTCACGAGTTTGACCGGGAGATGCGACCATGCGGGACGTGGAGAGGAGGCCGACAATCTCGGTGTCCAGCGCAGCACATACCGGAGGAGGTTCGACGGCATTCCGCCCCGAGTGCGATTTGCGGCCGATCTAGGGAGCGGCAATCCCGCCGGCGTTGCTCGCATCAAGGATGGCAGGCCAATGCGAGCCAACATCCGTGGAGATGGCCATGACCGATACCCCAATCCTGCCGCCAATCACGTTCCAACAGGGACGATACTGGTTCCGCTTCAAGACGGTGACCGAGGCGGTCGGCGGAACGGGCAGGATGCTCCAGGTGATCGATGACGAAAGCCCTGAGGGTGAGCGTCTGCTGAGCTGCCGCCTCGTTCTGCTGAAATACGGCGATGCTCCCGCGCCGAAGCTTCCGGACTGCGAACGGGCACAACTGGTCGAGGCGCTGCAGCCCTTCGGGACGGTCCATATGAAGCGGATGGACAAAGTGGGGTAGAACCTCGAGTTCCGCCGCCAAGGCATGCCCACCGTGACCGTCATGGCGTTCCTCCGTCACGCCCGCCCGCGATTTCCAGAGCCTCGCCGACGCAGCCGGCGCTGCCCGTCACACCCACTTCATCGAAGTATCCTACCCGCCCCGTCGCCTCCCTCGCGCCGGCGAAGCCCGGGGACGCGCCGGCCCGTCGCCGCAGCACGCCGCAGCGTCGGCGCCCGGCCTGGCCGCACGGATCCGGCACCTGTTCGACCTCTGACCATGCCGCTCCCGTCCGCGTCGGCCCTGGCTCGTTGTATGTTGCGTTCCGGGGGTCGATGCGCTGAGCTGGCCCGGCGTCCTGACGGCGGAAGGAGGGTGAGGACATGCCCAAGCTCTCATGCCTGGCTGGGGGCGTCGCTGCGATGCTCACGGTGTCGGCAGC
>NZ_JBFRCU010000177.1:0-4280 GCF_052113205.1 Inquilinus sp. YAF38
GCGCTGCACGGTGCGCTGCACGGTGCGGGAGAAGCGGTTGAAGGCCAGCCCGGCCTCCTGCGCCTCGGCCCGGGCCGCCTGCACCGCGGCCTCGTCGGCCTTGGGCTGTGCGGCGCGGGCCTGGGCGGTGACGGCACGGGTGCCTTCGCCCTCGGCCAGCTGCATGGCGATCTCGGCCAGGCGGGTGAGCATCTGGATCTGCTGCAGCGCGAGGCTGCGGCAGAAGGCCTGGACGTCGAGATCTGCTGATGCGGGCTCCATGGAACGTAGCATGAACGAAGAGCGTGAGGTCACGCAATGAACATTGCGTTAACTCGACATTCGGCCGCGCAGGTTGGGTTCGCCGGGTGACCCAACCTGGAAATTGCTAACGGGCGCGCCCGGGCCTGCCGGAGCTACAGCAGGAAATCCGCCGCGGTCAGGGCGTGGTCGGAGGTGACGTTGATGGCGAAGTCGGAGATCTTGTCGCCATTGACGTCGACATAGACCACCTGGATCGCGCCCGCCGTCACCACCCGTAGTTCCCCGGCCTGACGGGTGTAGTCGCCGGTGCCGAAGGTGAAGGCGGTGTCGCCGTTGCTGGAGTTGCCATCGGCGTCGATCGCCGACAGGTCGATCTTGTCGCCGGTCGCAAAGTCCCGGATCGCGTCCTTGCCGAGGCCGGAGACGGCGCTGTCGGACAAAGCGGTGTAGACGAAGCGGTCGTTGCCGGCGCCGCCCTTCAGCGCATCGCCGTTGCCGCCGCCGGCGAGGACGTCGTCACCGGCCACGCCCCACAGGGTGTTGGCATTGGCGTCGCCGGTCAGGGTGTCGGCGAAGCCCGAGCCGATCGCCTGCTCGATGCTGCTGAAGGTATCGCCCGCGGCGTCGCCGCCGGAGACGGCGCCGGTCGCCAGGTTGACCGACACCCCGGCGGCCGAGCCGGCGTAGCTCGCAGTGTCGATGCCGAGGCCACCGGTCAGCGCGTCGGCCCCGGCCGCGCCTTCGAGCGTGTCGTCGCCGTCGCCGCCGTCGAGCTGGTCGTCGCCGGCGCCGCCCAGGATATTGTCGTCTCCCGCCTCGCCGAAGACCTGGTCGTTCTCGCTGCCGGCATCGACCGAGTCGTTGCCGATGCCGCCATGGACCGTGTCGATTCCGGCGCCGCCGACCAGCCGGTCCGCCCCGGCGCCGCCGTCGAGGCTGTCGTTGCCCGCTTCGCCCGAGAGGGCGTCGTCACCGCCATTGCCGACGAGGGCGTCGTCGCCGAGCTCGCCGCCGATGATGTTGCGGGCGTCGTCGCCGGACAGGGTGTCGCCGTTGCTGGAGCCGTACAGGTTCTCGATGTTGGTCAGGACATCGCCCACGGCGTCGCCGCCCGAGGTGGCTCCGGTCAGCAGGTTGACCGAGACTGCCGCCGTCGAGCCCTGGTAGTTGGCGAAGTCCGAGCCGTTGCCGCCGTCGAGCACATCGGCCCCCGTGCCGCCGCGGAGCTGGTCGTCGCCGGTGCCGCCGGTCAGCGCATTGGCCGCGGCGGAGCCGTACAGCCGGTCGTTGAAGTTCGAGCCGGTGATGTTCTCGATGCTGTTGAAGCTGTCGCCCTGAGCGTCGCCGCCCGTGGCGGTGTTGGTCGAGAGGTTGATGGTGACAGCCGCGGAGGCGATGTAGTTGGCCGTGTCGTTGCCGGTCCCGCCCTGCAGAGTGTCGGCGCCGGCGCGGCCTGCAAGCACATCGTCGCCGGCGCCGCCATCCAGGACATTCGCCCCCGCATCGCCATTGATCGTGTCGGCAAACGCCGAGCCGATGATGTTCTCGATGCTGCTGAAGCTGTCGCCCGCGGCGTCGCCGCCCGATGCGGCGCCGCTCGTGAGGCTGAGACTGACGCCTGCAGCGGAGGCGGCATAGGAGGCGGTGTCGGTGCCGGTGCCGCCCTGCAGCGCGTCGGCGCCGCCGAGGCCGGCCAGGACATTGGCCCCGCCGTCGCCGATCAGAGTGTCGGCGAAGGCCGAGCCGGTCAGGTTCTCGATGGCGGTCAGCGTGTCGCCCTGGGCATCGCCGCCCGTGCCGGTGCCGGTGGCCAGGCTGACGGTCACCCCGGCGCTGGAAAAGCCATAGCCGGCGGTGTCGATGCCGGCGCCGCCGTTCAGCACGTCGCCGAGCTGGCCGCCTTCAAGCGTGTCGTTGCCGTTCCCGCCATTGAGCGTGTCGGTGCCGCTGCCAATGAGGTCGCCGCTCAGGGTATCGTCGGCATTGGCGCCGTTGAGCGTATCGTTGCCGCCCATTCCAACCAGAACGGTATCGCCGTTCAGGTTGGCGGTCAGGATGTCGTTGAACGCCGATCCGAACACCAGCTCGAAGCTGGAGAAGGTGCAGCCCGCGGCCCCGCCGCCGCCGACGCCGGTGGTCAGGTTGATGGTCACGGCGGAGGAGATCGAGCCGCTGTCGAGGTAGTCGATGCCGGAACCGCCGATCAGCGTGTCGGCGCCGCCGCTGATCTGGATGACGTCGTCGCCGGCGCCGCCGTCGACCGTGTTGACCCCGTCGTCGCCCCGCAGGCCGTCGGAGAAGGCGCTGCCGATCAGATTCTCGAAGCCGCTGAAGGTATCGTCCGCGGATTCGCCGCGGTTTCCAAAACCGGCGTTCAGGTATACCTCGACAGTCTCGGTGGCGTTGGCGTAGCTGAGCGTGTCGATGCCGGCGCCACCACTCATGGCATCGGCGCCCAGTCCGCCCTGGATGATGTCGTCGCCGCCGAGGCCGGAGAGCGTATCGTCGCCGGCGAGGCCATTGATGATGTCGATGCCGTCGGGGTTGGCCGGATTGCCTGGATCGGTCCCGGTGAGGGTGTCGTTGCCGGCGGTGCCGTTGAGGATCTGGGACACGGGACGTCCTCCTGCTGTCGAGGCGGCACCGCCGGTTTCGGGGAGGAGCGGCCGAACTGTGAAATACGCCCGGCTGGGGCGGGACTCAGAATGAAGCAAATTTAGCAGACGTCCTGCATATCACGTTAGGAAGATTTGTGCGCGAAGCGACGGATGTTCCGGACGATGGTTCCGGCGCGGCAGCCGCAACCTCAATCCACTCGCCCAAGCTGCCACGCTTTCCAGCCCGGGTTCGCGTGCGGCGAACCCGGGCTGGAAATTTGGATGACGGGCACGCCAGAGCCCGCCTTGGGCTACAGCACGAAGTCGCTGGCGGTCAGGGCGTGGTCGGAGGTGACGTTGATGGCGAGGTCGGAGACCTTGTCGCCGTTGACGTCGGCATAGACCACCTGGATCTCGCCGGCCGTCACCACCCGCAGCTCGCCGGCCTGGCCGGTGTAGGCGCCGGTGCCGAAGGTGAAGGCGGTGTCGCCGTTCTCGCTGTTGCCGTCGGCATCGATCGCCGACAGGTCGATATGGTCGCCGGTCGTGAAGTCCAGGATCGTGTCCTTGCCGGGGCCGGAGACCGCGCTGTCGGACAAGGCCGTGTAGACGAAGCGGTCGTTGCCCGCGCCGCCCTTCAGCGCATCGCCGCCGCCGCCGCCGGTGAGGACGTCGTCGCCGGCCATGCCCCACAGGGTGTTGGCGTTGGCGTCGCCGGTCAGGGTGTCGGCGGAACCAGAGCCGATCACCTGCTCGATGCTGCCGAGCGTGTCGCCCGTGGCGTCGCCGCCGGAGACGGCACCCGTCGCGAGATCGACCGACACGCCGGCGGCCGAGCCGAGATAGCTCGCGGTGTCGATGCCGTCGCCGCCGGTCAGCGCGTCGGCCCCGGCCGCGCCTTCGAGCGTGTCGTCGCCGTCGCCGCCGTCGAGCTGGTCGTCGCCGGCGCCGCCCAGGATATTGTCGTCTCCCACCTCGCCGAAGACCTGGTCGTTCTCGCTGCCGGCATCGACCGAGTCATCGCCGATGCCGCCATGGACGGTGTCGATCCCGGCGCCACCGACCAGCCGGTCGGCACCGTCGCCGCCATCGAGGTTGTCGTTCCCGGCCTCACCGGAGAGCGCGTCATCGCCGCCATTGCCGACGAGCGTGTCGTTGCCGAGCTCGCCGCCGATGATGTTGCGGACGTTGTCGCCGGTCAGGGTGTCGTCGTTGCTGGAGCCGTACAGGTGCTCGATGTTGGTCAGGACGTCGCCCGCGGCGTCGCCGCCGCTGTGGATGCCGGTCAGCAGGTTGACCGACACCGCCGCCGTTGAGCCCTGGTAGTTGGCGAAGTTCGAGCCGGCGCCGCCGTCGAGGGTATCGGCGCCGGCCCCGCCGCGGAGCTGGTCGTCGCCGCCGCCGCCGCTGAGCACATTGGCCGCGGCGGAGCCATACAGC
>NZ_JBFRCU010000178.1:0-5734 GCF_052113205.1 Inquilinus sp. YAF38
GCCGGGGTCGCAGCCAGCGCGCCGGCGGCGAGACTGCCGGCGATGCCCCCTCCATCCGAGGCGCCGGTGGGCGCCGCGCCGCCACCGCCCGAGAAGGCGCCGCCGCGCTGGGCGATGCTGGTGGCCTGGGCGATCAGCCCGGCCGAGGAGCCGGCGAGCCCGGCGACATTGGCCAGGAGGCCGGGGGCACCCCCGCCGGCGCCGCCGACGGTCAGATTCATCGAGCCGCCGATCTCCTCCTTGTGGTTGGCGGCGACATTGATCGCCTTGCTGGCGCCGATGCTCTCGACCTTGTCGTTGTCGACCCGCTTCACATGGTTGTTGCGGACCTTGACCGTGTGGTCCTTCTGGGCGTGGAGGAACAGGTTCTCCCGGCCGGTGTCGTCCTCCATCGAGATCTCGTTGTTGCCGACATAGCCCTGGGCCTTGTGCGACAGCGAGCGCCAGGTCGAGCGCGTCTTGTTGTCGGGGAAGGCGTAGGMGACCATGTTGTCCGGGTTCGGCGCGGTGCCGATGCACAGCGGCTTGTCCGGGTCGCCGTCGAGATAGGTGATGAAGGCGGTCATGCCGATCCGCGGCTTGACCTGCAGGCCGTGATTGGGGCCGGAGACGGCGTGGCAGACCTGGATCCAGCAGCTGTCGCCGTCGCGGTGCCTGGCGTAGCGGTCCCAGTGGAACGCCACCTGGATGCGGCCGTACTGGTCGATCCAGATCTCCTCGCCCGGCGGGCCGACCACGGTCGCGGTCTGCACCCCCTCGATCTTCGGATGCGGGGTCTTCTGCTCGGGCACGAAGGGCTTGTTCGCCGGCATGGCGACGAAGCGGTTGGCGTAGCTCGGCCCCTCGGTCGCGGCATCGGGGGCGTAGGTCGGGTCCTTGGCCTCGTGGTCGACCGAGACCACGGTGTAATCRCCGTTCTCGGCCGCGACCGGGTGGCCGTACAGGGTGAAGCCCTGGCCTGGGGCGACGCGGCGGTTGCCGCTCTCGGCCGCGACCGTGTCGAAGGCCGCCTCATGCACCTCCATGCGCCGCCGGGTGATGTGGTCGGCCCGGCCCTTCTCCAGGAACCGGCCGCCCCAGCGGTACATCTCGAACGGTTTGGAGGTCTTGATCGGGTTGACCGTCGGCTGCGCCCGGGTCAGGTCCTGCCGCGGCGTCTCGAAGTTCCAGTCCGATTCCGCCACCGCGCCGGGCTTGAAGGCCCAGCGCCGGGTCCAGACGGTGACGTCGTTCAGGTCGACATTGGTCGTGGTGTAGCGCAGCCGCGGCTCCTCGCCCTGCGCGAAGGCGCGCGGGCTGTCGGCGACGACCAGCACGTGCCGGCCCGCGCCGCCATCCTGGCCGGCCTCGTGGCGGAACCACCAGCACCAGCCTTCCTCCTCCAGCAGCCGGAAGACGAAGTTCAGGTCGGTCTCGTTGTACTGGACGCAGTAGCCGCGCGGCTCCTTCGGCCCGGTAACGGCGCCGAAATCATAGTCCCGGATGCCGGCCTCGCCGAAGATGGTCTCGAGGATCTGCTGCGTCGTCCTGTGCTGGAAGATGCGGCAGTCGGAGGTATGTCCGAACAGCCACAGCCACGGCTTCGCGGTGACGGTGTAGGCGCGCATGCCGTCGCCGACCGCATGGCCGGCCTCGATCGCGCCGACCACGCCGGACCAGCTCCGCCGCGTGCCGCCGGGCAGCTCCAGGGTCCAGGACAGCGGCAGGCCGACCACCTCGTCCGGCGCGATGTCCTGGCGCTTCGAGCGCACATGCAGCCTGAAGTCGAACAGGTCGCACAGCGTTTCCTGCCCCTGCAGCCTTTCCAGCAGCAGGACGTCCTGGCCCAACGGCGTGTCGATCGTCAGCAGCCGACCGGCCTGCGTCAACGAACCGACGTAATCGTAACCCCCCATGACGACGGCTCCGACTGCATCGAAATCTGTTCAACTTGTCGCCAGATCGGGCGCCTTTGGCAAGCCGAGAGATAGGATCGCAGTCGGAGTTGTCGCCGCGCACCGCGACCGGGACGCCGTTCAGGCGCACGAAGCTCTGCTGCGGCTGCACGATCGGCCCGCCGACATGCGGTTTCGTCCCTTCAGCCGCCGGGCAGAGGTGGTGATGGCCGATGGTTGCGATCGGACGTCCGGTCATGCGGCCCTCCCGGGGCGGCGGCTATCGAGAATCGGGTTGATGTCGACGATGCGGAGATCGCCCGCCCCGCGGTCGATCACGTCGATGAAGACACGGTCGAGCGAGGTGCCGGCGGCCAGCGACCGGACGAATTCCTGCGCGTCCGACCCGCTGGCGTGAGCCGGATGATCGCCTCGGCGCTGCGACGTCCGGATCGACCCGTCCTGCACGGCGAAGCGGATCTCCACGGCATCGGCGAGATCGAGGTAAGGAAAAAGATGCAGCAGGGCCGGCTGCTCCAGCGCCAGCCAGGCCTCCAGCACCAGCGCCATGCGATCGGTTGCCGAACGCAGCAGGACGCCACTCCACAGCGCGGCCGCCGTGCCGTCGAGGCAGGCCAGCCACGGCGCCTCCTTCCAGCTCAGCGGCCCGAGCTTCGGGAAGAGCGGCGCTTCGGGGGCGATGGCGGACAGACGGGCCGCGAGGTCGTCGATCGTCGGAGCGGCGGCGATGCCGTGGCGTGTCCGGTACGACCGGTTGTGCCGGAGAACCCGCTCCAGCTCCGTCGGCGTCAGCCGCAGCGCCGCGAGGGGGCGGGCCAGCGCCGCCGCCTGCGCGACCTCGGGCCACGCCTCGAAGGAGGTCGAGGCGATCAGCTCCGCGTCGCGCCGTATGGCGGGCACCAGCCTGGCCGGATCGAGAGGCATGGGGTCTCCGGGGCGGCCTCAGGTCAGCGTCGAAGCGCGGCCTCGACCTCGCCCTCGGTCCGGATGCCCGCCAGGAATTCGGTGAAGCTGCGGGCGATCAGGCCCATCCGGTCGTTCTCCTTCGTGCCCCAGGTCGCGTATTGCTCCGGCCACTGCCAGACCCAGCCCGAGCGTTCGGCGGAGAGGTCCAGGAGAACGTAATCCGTTCCGGCATTGACGCCGATCGGGATCATGCTCTGTGGAATCAGTGTCCCGACGCCGTCTTCATGCTTGGACGGGTCGACGAATTTCTTATAGCGGTCCGCGATCCGCTCCGCATTGCTGAAGCCGCCGAAATAGCCGGGCTGCACGACCTTCTGGTCGCCCGCCAGGAAGGTCACGACAAACCAGCCGAGATCGGTGTTCTGGATCTTCAACGCGCCGTAATCCTTGAGGAACTCAGAATATTCGGCCGGCAAGGGGAGCCCGATCTGGGCTTCCAGATTCGATATCGCGTCGGCAGCCTGCTTCGCGTTGGGCTGCGCTGCGGCGACCGCTGCCAGACGAGGATTGATGCTCGCCAGGTCCATTGTCGTGCTCCTCAAAACAGGTCCGAGTTGATGATCGAGTTGCCGCCCGCATGCGCCACGCCGGTGTCCGCCTTATCATGCACCGCTCTCGGGACGAACCCGACCTGCCCGTCTTCGAAATGGTGCAGGACGAAGTCATCGAGGTCCGGTACGTCCGTGCCCGGGTATTGCCGCTTCAGTTGAGACAGGTCCTTGTCAACGTTGCCGGTGACGACATCTAGCGTGTGCTTCTGTCCCTCGACATAGTTGTCGAAGACCGGGAACCCGTCGCGATACTCGATGTGATCGACCGTCCGGCCGTCCGGCAGCTTTACCGGTTCATTGAACTCGAACTTGCCGCTCCCGCTGGTGGGGGCCTCACCGTCCGGCGTGTTCCACTTGCCCTTCTCGCCCTTCTTGGGCATCTGGAGCTTGCCCTTGAACTCCTCGCATTCCTTGCAGTTGGGCACCTTCTTGCGGGCCTTCAGCATGGCCTCGCGCACCTTCTCCATGGCCTGCTTGCGCAGCGCGTCGACCTTCTGCGGCGACAGCCATTGCAGGAACTGGCGTTGCGCGTCGCCGCCCTTCAGCGCCTTGGCCATCAGGCCGCCGACCAGATCGGCGATCTTCTCGCCTTTCGCGCCGTAGCGGGCGAATTTGCCGGTCTTGCCGATGGCATCGCCGAGATAGGGAAACATCGAGACGGCGGACAGGCCGGCGCCGATCCAGTCGCCCTTCCACAAGGCGGCGGCGGTGGAGATCCCGTCGGAGATCGGGGTCGGGTCGAAGATGCCGGTCACATCGGTGATGATCTCCGGATTCTGGACCGCGATCTCCCTGGCTTTGCTCCAGATGTCGTTCTTGAGCTCCTGCTGGCCCAGGCGATTGAATTCCTGGCTCATGGCGTCGTCCCCTGGGGGCGTGGAAGGTCGGGGAACCAGTCCTTGAAGTCGCGCAGTTCTTCGGCCTCGACCCAGGCGCCGGCATAGCGATCGTCCGCCAGGATGTCGAAGCGCCGCTCGGCCGGCAGATCGGTGCGCCGCAGCACGGCGGTGATCTGTTGCTGGCGGTGGAAGCCGGGTGCCATGCGCCACATCAGGTCACAGAACAGCCGGATATGGGCCAAGTCGGAGATGCCGTAGGAGAACGCCAGCTCGATGCCGCGATTGACCATCGAGCGCAACGCCCCTTCGGGAAAGAAGGACATGCGTTGGCCGTGATCCGGTCGCAGGTGATCGAGTACATGCTCGATCAGCATGGGCCGGTTGAACAGGAGCGGCGCCTCCATCTGCGCGCGCGTCAGCGTCAGATAGGGTCGGATGCCGGCGCCGGCCAGGTCGATCCCGGGCAGGCTCTGCTGCCGGTCCGTGGTCTCGATCCCGCCGTCCGGCTTCGGCTCGATGATGCGGGCGGCGAAGCGGTCATCCGCTTCCAGCCGCAGGCGCATGAAGCCGTTGTCGCCCAGCTCGGTCATCGTTCGGTCGATGCCGTCGAACAGATGCCGGCGCTGCTCCGCCGACAGGAAGCCGACCTGGCTGTTCCAGATGAAGGGGTCGAAGAAGCGGAAATAGACCAGCTGGTCTTCCCAAGTGCGGATCTTCACGAAGCGGCGCAGATGCCGGCGGACCGCGTCGAAATCCCGGTGCGACACCAGGAACACGCCCCAGCGCTGACCCAGCCCTTCCTCGATCAGCCAAGTCCACAAGCCGCCATGCGGCCCGGCCGTCGCCAGCCAAGGCGCCTCGTCGCCATATTCCGCGAGAGCCTCGCCCTGGTACAGGCTGGCGCTCTCCTCGGCGAGGCCCTGCAGCAGCGTGCGGATGTTCCGGTCGCGCCCGCCGTCGGCAATGACGTAGAGCTTGGCCCCGTCGCCGGCGGCGGCGCGCTCGGCTTCGAGGAAGTCGAGAACCGCCTGCATCATGGCTTGGGCTTCTGGGCCGGGCACTCCTCACTGAAGGCCAGGTCGGTTCCCTTGCCCGGACCGCCGGAGGAGAAGTCGATCGAATTGCCTTTGATCTCCACCTTCAGCCCCTTGATGACGATGCCGGTCTCGTTGATCTCGATCGACCCGCCCGGCGCCGACAGCAGGATCTTCTCCTTCGCCGCCGTGAAATGCTGCTTGCTGCGGTGGACGATCTTTTCGCCCGAGGCGAGGTCGACGGTCTCCCCGACCTTGGTGCGCATCTCCGTGCCCACCTGGACGACATAGGCCTGTCCGACATTGACGGTCTTGGCGACGCCGACCTGTTCGTGGCGGGCGACGCCGACGGTGTCGGATTTGAAGCTGCCGACGACGGTGTTCATCATTCCGGGCAGGGAGAACAGCTGGTTGACCGAAGACCCCAGGCCGGTGCCCGAGGCCTGCAG
>NZ_JBFRCU010000179.1:0-4043 GCF_052113205.1 Inquilinus sp. YAF38
GAGCCCGCCAGCACATCCGCCCCGGTGCCGCCGCGGAGCACGTCGTCGCCGGGCCCGCCGTCGAGCTGGTCGTTGCCGGCCTCGCCCGACAGCGTGTCGGCGGTGGCGTCGCTGACCCCGGCGGCGAGGACGTCGTCACCGGCGCCGCCGCGCAGCTCGACGGCAAAGCCCCAGCTGTTGGTGCGGATCGTGTCGTTGCCGTCGGAGCCCTGGATCGCCTCCCAGCTCTGCCAGGTGTCCGTGCCGATGTCGGCGTCGAGCACGCCCGAGTGCCAGTCGGCGACCATAGCGCGGTCGAACACGATGGTGTCGCGGCCGGCGCCGCCATCCATGATGTCCGCCCCGGCGTCGACATGGAGGAAGTCGTCGCCGTCGCCGCCGTGGAGCGTGTCGGCGCCGATATCGCCGATCAGCGTGTCGGCGCCGCCCAGGCCGTTGAGGACATCGTCTCCGCCCCAGCCCAGGAGGCTATTGGCCCCGGCAGAGCCGGTGAGGACATCGTTGAAGGCGCTTGTGCCCCAGGCGTTCTCGATGCCGGACAGTATATCGCCCTGAGCCTCGCCGCCGCTGACGAGGCCGGTGCCGAGGTCGAGCGTCACCCCGGCCGGCCCCTCATAATCGGCGGTGTCGAGGCCGGCGCCGCCGTCGAGGCGATCGGCCCCGGCGCCGCCGTTCAGCCGATCGTCGCCGGCACCGCCGAGGAGAGTGTCGTCGCTTTCCTCACCACCAAGAATGTCGTTGCCCTCATAACCGTTGAGGACGTTTACGGCCGTGTTGCCCTCAACCGTGTCCGCGCCCTTGCCGCCATTGACGTTCTCGATGGCGTTATAGGTGTCGCCCTCGGCGTCTCCACCGCTGCCGATGCCGGACGACAGATTGACCGTCACCGCGGCGGCGGCGCCGTAGAAGGTGACGAGGTCGATGCCGTCGCCGCCGTCCAGCACATCGGCCCCGGCGCCGCCGCGGAGGATGTCGTTGTCATCGAGACCCTTGAGTATGTCGTCGCCGGCGAGGCCGCTGAGAACATCGGCTCCACCATAGCCGGAGAGCTGATTGGCCACGGCAGAGCCGGTGAGAGTGTCGCCATGGCTGATGGTGCCGCCGACGTTCTCGAAGCCCGAAATCACGTCGCCCTGCGCGTCACCGCCGGCGGCGAGGCCGGTGCTGAGATCGACGGTCACCCCGGCCGGGCCGACATAGTCGAGGGTGTCGATGCCGGCCCCGCCGTCCAGCACATCGGCCCCGGCGCCCCCACGCAGAAAATCGTTGCCGGCACCGCCGCTGAGCGTGTCGTTGCCGATGTCGCCGTAGAGAAAGTCGTCGCCGTCTCCGCCGTTGAGCGTGTCGTTGCCGTCCTGGCCATAGAGCACGTCGTCGCCGCCGAGGCCGGTCAGCGTGTTGGCCGCCGCGGAACCGGTCAGCTCGTCGCCGAAGCCGGTGCCGTTGACGTTCTCGATGCCGTTGACCACATCGCCCTGGGCGTCGCCGCCGCCGCACTGGCCGGTGGTGAGATTGGCCGCCACGCCGGCCGCACCGCCATAGCTGACGAGGTCGATGCCGGCGCCGCCGAGCAGAATGTCCGCCCCGGCGCCACCGATGAGGCTGTCATTGCCGTCGCCGCCGTCGATCAGGTCGTCACCGTCGCCGCCATAGATCGCGTCGGTGCCGCCGAGGCCGTTCAGCGTGTCGGCGCCGGCCGTCGCCCCGGCGTTGTCGATGAAGCCCGGCGGGGCGATCAGCCCGTCGCCGGCGGCATGGATCAGATCGTTTCCGGCGGTTCCGTTGACGACGGCCATGATGGGCCTCCGCGATTGAAGGGATGGCGGCCGGCGACGGCCATGGCCTGGTCAGAGGACGAAATCGCCGGCGACCAGGGCGATCGTTCCGCTCAGGACGATGTTGAAATCGGCGGTACCGTTGCCGTCGACGTCGCCGGAGACGATGGTCTGGCCGGCGTTCTGCCAGATGTGGAGCTGCCCGGCCACATGGGTGAAGGCGGCGCTGCCGATGAAGCTGAAGGCCTGGTCGCCGGCCACGGCGGCCTTGGCGTCGATCCCGGCCAGGTCGATGCGGTCGCCCTGGGCATGGCTGAAATCGGTGATCCGGTCGGCATTGGCCCCGACCACGCTGTCGCCGAGCGCCGCGAAGGTGAAGTGGTCCGCCCCGGCGCCGCCGGTGAGCGTGTCGTGGCCGACCCGGCCGACGAGAAGGTCGTTGCCGTTCCAGCCCTGCAGGACGTTGGCACCAGCGTCGCCGTAGAGGCTGTCGCTGCCCTGGCTGCCGGAGAGGTTCTCGATCCCGGACAGGGTGTCGCCCTGGGCCTCGCCGCCGCTCCCGAGGCCGCTGGCGAGGCTGACCAGCACCCCCGTCGTGCTGCTGTAATAGCTGGCGGTGTCGGTGCCGGCTAAGCCCACCAGCACATCCGCCCCGGTGCCGCCGCGGAGCACGTCGTCGCCGGGCCCGCCGTCGAGCTGGTCGTTGCCGGCCTCGCCCGACAGCGTGTCGGCGGTGGCGTCGTTGACCCCGGCGGCGAGGACGTCGTCACCGGCGCCGCCGCGCAGCTCGACGGCAAAGCCCCAGCTGTTGGTGCGGATCGTGTCGTTGCCGTCAGAGCCCTGGATCGCCTCCCAGTTCTGCCAGGTGTCCGTGCCGATGGCGGCGTCGAGCACGCCCGAGTGCCAGTCGGCGACCATGGCGCGGTCGAACACGATGGTGTCGCGGCCGGCGCCGCCATCCATGATGTCCGCCCCGGCGTCGACATGGAGGAAGTCGTCGCCGTCGCCGCCGTGGAGCGTGTCGGTGCCTTCGTCGCCGATCAGCGTGTCGGAGCCGCCCAGGCCGTTGAGGACATCGTCTCCGCCCCAGCCCTGGAGGCGGTTGGCCCCGGCAGAGCCGGTGAGGACGTCATCGTGGCCACCGGTGCCCCAGGCGTTCTCGATGCCGGACAGCGTATCGCCTTGCGCCTCACCGCCGCTGCCGAGGCCGGTGCCGAGATCGAGCGTCACCCCGGTCGGCCCCTCATAGTCGACGGTATCGATGCCGGCGCCGCCGTCGATGTGGTCCGCCCCGATGCCGCCGTTCAGCCGGTCGTCGCCCGCACCGCCGAGGAGAGTGTCGTCGCCGGCCCCACCACCGAGAATGTCGTTGCCCTCATAGCCGTTCAGGACGTTCGCCGCCGTGTCGCCCGTGATGGTGTCCGCGCCCTTGCCGCCATTGACGTTCTCGATGGCGTTGTAGGTGTCGCCCTGGGCCTCGCCGCCGCTGCCGATGCCGGACGACAGATTGACCGTCACCGCGGCGGTGGCGCCGTAGAAGGTGGCGAGGTCGATGCCGTCGCCGCCGTCCAGCACATCAGCCCCGGCGCCGCCGCGGAGGATGTCGTTGTCGGAATAGCCTAAGAGCCGGTCGTCGCCGGCGAGGCCGCTGAGGATATCGGCTCCACCATAGCCGACGAGCTGATTGGCCACGGCGGAGCCGGTGAGGGTGTCGCCATGGCCGTCGGTGCCGCCGATATTCTCGAAGCCCGAGATCACGTCGCCCTGGGCGTCGCCGCCGGCGGCGACGCCGGTGCTGAGATCGACCGTCACCCCGGCCGCGCCGTTATAGTCGAGAGTGTCGATGCCGTCGCCGCCGTCGAGATGATCGGCCCCGGCCCCCCCTTGCAGAAGATCATCGCCGCTGCCGCCGCTGAGCGTGTCGTTGCCGATGTCGCCGTAGAGAAAGTCCGCGCCGTCTCCGCCGTTGAGCGTGTCGTTGCCGTCCTGGCCATGGAGCTCGTCGTCGCCGCCGAGGCCGTTCAGCGTGTTGGCCGCCGCGGAGCCGTTCAGGTTGTCATTGAAACCGGAGCCGTTGACGTTCTCGACGCCGTTGATCACGTCGCCCTGGGCGTCGCCACCAGAGCCATGGCCGGTGGAGAGATCGACGCCCACGCCGGCCGCACCGCCATAGCTGACGAGGTCGATGCCGGCGCCGCCGAGCAGAATGTCCGCCCCGGCGCCACCGATGAGGCTGTCATTGCCGTCGCCGCCGTCGATCAGGTCGTC
>NZ_JBFRCU010000180.1:0-3795 GCF_052113205.1 Inquilinus sp. YAF38
ACCACCTCGAACACGCTGCCGCGGCCAGGCCAGGAGCGCACGGCAATCTGATGGCCGAGCCGCGCCGCGATGCGCTCGACGATGGCCAGGCCCAGCCCCAGCCCCGCCGGTTCGTCCTCGCCGCCGGAGCCGAGGCGGCGGAACTCCTCGAAGATGACGGAGAGCTGCTCCGGCGGGATGCCCGGCCCGGTGTCCCAGACCTGGATCGCCAGGGCGCCGGCCCGTCGCCGGCAGCCGACCAGCACCGTGCCCTGCCGGGTGTAGCGCACCGCGTTGGACACGAAGTTCTGGACGATGCGGCGGACCAGCGCCGGGTCGGTCTGCACGGTCGCGGCCGAGCGCGCGACCTTGAGGCGCAGGCCCCGGCGGCGCGCGATCGGCTCGAACGGCAGCGCGGCCATGCGCAGGATCTCGTCCACCGCCACCGGCCGCGGCTGCGGCTCGAAGCCGCCGGCGTCAAGCTTGGAGATCTCCAGCAGGGCCTGCAGCAGTTCCTCCACCGCGCCGAGCGAGCTGTCGATATGGCCGACCAGCGGCGCCTCCGGCCGGCGGCCCAGCCGCTCCGCCAGGGTGGCGGTCAGCAGCCGCGCGGCGTGGAAGGGCTGCAGCAGGTCGTGGCTCGCCGCCGCCAGGAAGCGAGTCTTGCCGAGATTGGCCGCCTCGGCCGCCGCCTTGGCCGCCGCCAGCGCCTCGTTCAGCGCGGTCAGCTCGCTTGTACGCTCGACGACGCGGCGCTCCAGCGTCTCGGCGGTCTCACGCAGCACGGCCTCGGCCCGGCGCTGCTCGGTGATGTCCTGGTACAGGGTGAAGAAGCCGATCACCCGGCCCTGCTCGTCCCGGTGCGGGATGTAGGTGCCGCGCGCCAGCTCGGCCCCGGCAGCGGTGAAGCCGATCTCGAACACCTGGCGCCGCCCGGCCAGCGCCGCGTCGATATAGGGCTTCAGCCGGGCATAGCGATCCTCGCCCAGCGCGGTGCGGATCGACAGGCCGTTGCTCTGGCCCCGCTCCAGCCCCAGCGCCTGCTCGTAGGGGTGATTGGTGAAGCGGTAGCGCTCCTCCCGGTCGACATAGGCGATCAGCACCGGGACATTGTCGGTGTAGATGCGGATGCGCCGCTCGCTCTCGCGCAGCGCATCCAGCGTCGTCACCCGCTCGGTGACGTCGGTGCAGACCAGGACGAAGCCGCCATCCGGCATCGGGTTGGTCTGCAGCTCCAGCACCCGCCCGTCGGCGTCGCGCCGCTCATGGCTGTGGGCGCGCCGGCGCCGCTCAGGGTCGCGCTGCTCCTCCAGCAAGACCGAGAGGTCGAGGCCGCCGCCCGGCGCCGCCAGCGCCTGCAACGGCATGCCGATCGCGACCTGCGGCTCGGCCAGGCCGAGGATCTCGACGAAGCGGCGGTTCCAGCCGGCCAGGCGCAGCTCGCGGTCGAACACGCCGATGCCCTGGCCGATATTGTCGAGCGTGGCGCTCAGCAGGTCGCGGTTGAAGAGGATCGCCTCCGACGCCTGGCGCAGCAGGGTCTGCGACCGGCCGATGGTGGAGCGGTGCCGGCGCATCGTGGCGGCGACCATGATGCGGGCCGAGGCGGCGCCGATCGCGCCGCTCAGCAGCCGCTCGGTGTGGTCGGCCAGGTCGCGGTCGCGCAGCACCGCCACCGGCCCGCCGAAGGCCAGCTCGGCCCGGTCCGGCCCGATGAAACGGGCGACCAGGGTCTTGAGGTCATCGAAGGCGGCGGCGCGGTGCGTGGCCTGCGGCCGCTGCCGGGCCTCGACCACCGGGCCGACGAAAGCCTCGGCCTGCTCCCGGTCGCGCTCGCCCGCCTGCGCCCGCCGCGACACGCCGACCAGCAGCACGGTGTTGAGCGCCAGGCTCCAGAAGGCGCCGCGGGTCAGGGCGTCGACATCGTCGCCGATCCCCCACAGCGCCCCGTCGATCCCGAACAGCGGCACCGACGACACCCAGTCGACCCCGGTCAGGGTCGGCGCCAGGAAGACCACGACCCAGACCAGGAAGCCGCCCGCCATGCCGACAAAGGCGCCGTGGCGATGGGCGCCGCGCCAGTACAGCCCGGCGATCAGCGCCGGCCCCAGCTGGGCCACGGCGCAGAAGGCGATCAGGCCGATCGAGGCCAGCGGCAGGCTGCCCCCGATCATGGCGTGATAGGCATAGGCCAGCAGCAGGATGCCGAAGATCGCGATCCGGCGGATGCGCAGCACGGCGGGGCCGAGGTCGCTGTCGCCGCGCGCCGCCATGCCGCCGCGCAGCAGCAGCGGCAGCACCAGCTCGTTGCTGATCATGGTGCTCAGCGCCACGGTCTCGACGATCACCATGCCGGTGGCGGCCGACAGCCCGCCCAGGAACACGGCCAGCGACAGCAGCGGGTCGCCCGCCTGCATCGGCAGCGCCAGCACGAACAGGTCGGGGTCCGTCGTGGCGCCAAGCAGCAGCAGCCCGGCCACCGCGAAGGCCGGGACGAACAGGTTGATGGCACCGAGATAGGCCGGGAACAGCCAGCGCGCCGTGCGCAGGTTAGCCGGCCGGCCGCTTTCCACCACCCCGACATGGAACTGCCGCGGCAGGCACAGGAAGGCCAGCGCCGACATGACGGTGATCGAGACCCATTCCGGCCCGACCGAGAAGCCCTCCAGCCGCGCCTGCAGCGCCGGCATCGACAGCAGCCGCGCCGCCAGGTCGCCCGGCCCGTCGAACATGGCGAAGGTGACGAAGGCTCCGGCCGCCAGGATCGCCCCTAGCTTGACCAGGGATTCGAAGGCGATCGCCAGGATCATGCCCTGATGCCGCTCGTTGGCCTGGACGTGGCGGACGCCGAACAGGATGGCGAAGACCGCCATGGTCAGGGCGACATGCAGGGCGGTGTCGGTCCACACCGGCGCCCCCCCTCGCCCGCCCGGCCCGGTGGCCAGCGCGCCGAAGCTCAGCGAGACGGCCTGCAGCTGCAGCGCGATATAGGGCAGCACGCCGACCAGCGCGATCAGGGTCGCCACCGCGGCGACGACGCGGCTCTTGCCGTAGCGGGCGGCGATGAAGTCGGCGACCGAGGTGATGTTCTGCTCGCGCGCCATCCGGGTGATCTTCTTCATCATCGGAAAGCCGAGGGTGATCACCAGGATCGGCCCGACATAGATCAGGGTGAAATCGAGTCCGTGCGACGCGGCACGGCCGACGCCGCCATAGAAGGTCCAGGAGGTGCAATAGACCGCGAGCGAGAGGGCATAGACCGCCGGCTCGCGCAGGCCGGAGCGCCAATAGGCCGGGCTGCGGTCGCCGATGAATGCAACGGCGAAGAGGAGGCCGAGATAGCCGAGCGCGATCAGCCACAGCAGCCAGTCAGCCACCGCCCGCTCCCCGATCCTTGCGCCTGGTCCTCCCGGTCATGCCGCCAGCATAAGACGGCCGAGGCCGCGCGCCGAGCGTTTCGGAAGGGTCAGCGCCTGCTCGCACTACGGCATTCAAACATCTCTCGAGCGTCGCGCGGGTTGCCTCTCCCGCTTGCGGGACCTTTTCAGAATTCGATCACTTGAACCGACGCGTGTTTTCTACTCTCCCCCTCCCCTCGCGGGGGAGGGGGTGTCGATGACGCGAGCCGACGCGGAATTAACCAGGATTTCTGCAGGGCTGGTGGTGACGCTCGACATCAGTTCCATCGGCGCCAAACCCCTCCCCCAACCCCCTCCCGCAAGGGCAGGGCTATCGCATGTATGTAAAGAGTTCGAAGAAGAATTCTTTGCTCCATTTTGCGCGGCGCATTTTGCTGGCGAGGGGTTTGTCGAGGGG
>NZ_JBFRCU010000181.1:0-3532 GCF_052113205.1 Inquilinus sp. YAF38
GCTTGGCGACGTCCTACTCTCCCAGGACCCTGCGGTCCAAGTACCATTGGCGCTGGAGGGCTTAACGGTCGTGTTCGGTATGGGAACGCGTGGTTCCCCTCCGCCATCGCCACCAAACGGTGTTTTTCGATGATCATGCTTCCTGAATCACTTCAGAAAAGACACAACCATGATCTCAGAGGCATTGCGCCCTGAAAACTGGATACGAAAGATGTTGCTGCTGAACTTTAGCTGTTGCCTAYAGGTTGTATGGACCATATAAGCKYTTTAGGATAAGCCCTCGACCGATTAGTATTCGTCAGCTACACACATTGCTGTGCTTCCACCCCGAACCTATCAACCTCGTCGTCTTCAAGGGGTCTTACATACTGGGAAATCTCATCTTGAGGGGGGCTTCACGCTTAGATGCTTTCAGCGCTTATCCCGTCCGTACTTGGCTACCCAGCGGTGCTCCTGGCGGAACAACTGGTACACCAGCGGTACGTCCATCCCGGTCCTCTCGTACTAAGGACAGCTCCTCTCAAATTTCCTGCGCCCGCGACAGATAGGGACCGAACTGTCTCACGACGTTCTGAACCCAGCTCGCGTACCGCTTTAATGGGCGAACAGCCCAACCCTTGGGACCTACTTCAGCCCCAGGATGCGATGAGCCGACATCGAGGTGCCAAACCTCCCCGTCGATGTGGACTCTTGGGGGAGATAAGCCTGTTATCCCCAGGGTAGCTTTTATCCGTTGAGCGATGGCCCTTCCATTCGGTACCACCGGATCACTAAGCCCGACTTTCGTCCCTGCTCGACTTGTAGGTCTCGCAGTCAAGCTCCCTTATGCCTTTGCACTCTTCGAATGATTTCCAACCATTCTGAGGGAACCTTTGGGCGCCTCCGTTACATTTTAGGAGGCGACCGCCCCAGTCAAACTGCCCGCCTGACACGGTCCCTCTACCGGTTTCACGGTAGTAGGTTAGAACTCCGATACGATCAGGGTGGTATCCCAACGTCGCCTCCACACAAGCTGGCGCTCATGCTTCAATGGCTCCCACCTATCCTGTACAGATCGTACCAAAGTCCAATATCAAGCTGCAGTAAAGCTCCATGGGGTCTTTCCGTCTTGTCGCGGGTAACCTGCATCTTCACAGGTATTAAAATTTCACCGGATCTCTCGTTGAGACAGCGCCCAAGTCGTTACGCCATTCGTGCGGGTCAGAATTTACCTGACAAGGAATTTCGCTACCTTAGGACCGTTATAGTTACGGCCGCCGTTTACTGGGGCTTCGGTTCACAGCTTCGGRTTRCYCCTAACCGCTCCCCTTAACCTTCCAGCACCGGGCAGGCGTCAGCCCGTATACTTCGCCTTACGGCTTCGCACAGACCTGTGTTTTTGCTAAACAGTCGCTTGGGCCTTTTCACTGCGGCCCCCTCGGGCTATTCACCCTACCGAGGCACCCCTTCTCCCGAAGTTACGGGGTCATTTTGCCGAGTTCCTTAACGAGAGTTCTTCCGCGCGCCTTAGCATGCTCTGCTCGCCTACCTGTGTCGGTTTGCGGTACGGGCACCTAGATCTCACTAGAGGCTTTTCTTGACAGCCGGAGTACATGACCTTCGCTACTGTAATTTTCGCTCCCCATCACAGCCCAGCCTAAYRRTTSGCGGATTTGCCTACSAAYYAGCCTCACTGCTTGGACGGACTATTCCATCAGTCCGCGTCACTGCCCTTCTGTGTCACCCCATTGCTCAAACAATCTTCGGTGGTACAGGAATTTCAACCTGTTGTCCTTCCACTACGCCTTTCGGCCTCGCGTTAGGTCCCGACTTACCCTGAGCGGACGAGCCTTCCTCAGGAACCCTTAGGCTTTCGGCGGACAAGATTCTCACTTGTCTTTTCGTTACTCATACCGGCATTCTCACTTGAATGCGCTCCACCAGTCCTCACGGTCTGACTTCWACGTACATTCAACGCTCCCCTACCCAATGCAGCAAGCTGCAATGTCATAGCTTCGGTGGTGTGTTTAGCCCCGTTACATTTTCGGCGCAGAGTCACTCGACCAGTGAGCTATTACGCACTCTTTAAATGGTGGCTGCTTCTAAGCCAACATCCTGGTTGTCTTTGCAACTCCACATCCTTTCCCACTTAACACACACTTGGGGACCTTAGCTGATGATCTGGGCTGTTTCCCTCTTGACAATGGATCTTAGCACTCACTGTCTGACTCCCGGTAAGCATGTCTATGGCATTCGGAGTTTGACTGGACTTGGTAACCCTTGGCGGGCCCCGCACCCAATCAGTGCTCTACCTCCACGACACTCATAACCGAGGCTAGCCCTAAAGCTATTTCGGGGAGAACCAGCTATCTCCGAGTTCGATTGGAATTTCTCCGCTACCCCCACCTCATCCCCGAATTTTTCAACATTCGTGGGTTCGGGCCTCCAGTGCGTGTTACCGCACCTTCACCCTGGACAGGGGTAGATCACACGGTTTCGGGTCTACAACCACGTACTWWKTCGCCCTATTCAGACTCGCTTTCGCTGCGGCTCCGTCTTTCCGACTTAACCTTGCACGTAATCGTAACTCGCCGGTTCATTCTACAAAAGGCACGCCATCACCCATTTAACGGGCTCTGACTTCTTGTAAGCGCACGGTTTCAGGTTCTTTTTCACTCCGCTTCCGCGGTGCTTTTCACCTTTCCCTCACGGTACTGCTTCACTATCGGTCACCAGGGAGTATTTAGCCTTGGCAGATGGTCCTGCCGGATTCCGACGGGGTTTCACGTGTCCCGCCGTACTCAGGATACACTTCGGAGAGTGCTAGCTTTTGGTTACAGGGCTTTTACCTCTTTTAGCGGGCCTTTCCAGACCTCTTCGCCTAACCAACACCTTTGTAACTCCATGTGAAGTGTCCTACAACCCCAAGGAGCAAGCTCCTTGGTTTGGGCTAATCCGCGTTCGCTCGCCGCTACTGACGGAATCACTTTTGTTTTCTCTTCCTCGGGGTACTTAGATGTTTCAGTTCCCCCGGTATGCCTCTTACTAAGCTATGTATTTACTTAGTAGTAACTGGACATTACTCCAGCTGGGTTTCCCCATTCGGAAATCCCCGGATCAAAGCCTGCTTACGGCTCCCCGAGGCGGTATCGTTGTTCGCCACGTCCTTCTTCGGCTCCTGGTGCCTAGGCATCCTCCGTGCGCTCTTAATAGCTTAACCTAGCGTTTTTCGATGRSTCGCTTCCYGAATTTCTTCAGAAAATACGCATCCATCTTAAACGATGKTWTTAAATCCAGCTAAAGGATGTTTCAGCAATTCTTWTCTTTCGTTATCCAGTTTTCAAAGAGCAAGTGTTTTGCGCTGCGATCACTTCAGAGTTAATCTTCAGCAAATACGCAACATTTAGATGCTTCTGCACCCGCTTGGCGACGTCCTACTCTCCCAGGACCCTGCGGTCCAAGTACCATTGGCGCTGGAGGGCTTAACGGTCGTGTTCGGTATGGGAACGCGTGGTTCCCCTCCGCCATCGCCACCAAACGGATGRTGCTTCGA
>NZ_JBFRCU010000182.1:0-3453 GCF_052113205.1 Inquilinus sp. YAF38
GTCTCGGCGGTGCGGCGCAGCGGCGGGTGCAGCCAGACGGCGCCGCGCGGCAGCCGGGCGGCAAGGGCCGCGATCGCCGCCGCGTCGCCGGTGTCGGCCGCGAGGTCGAGCCGGCCGTACAGCAGCTTGTCCGGATTGACCACCGGAGCATGGCGGATCCACCACCAGCGGGTCGTGCTCATGCCGCCGCCGCGGCGCACAGCACCGCGACCTCCGCCAGCTGCTGGGCGGCGCCGAGCACGTCGCCCGTCTGGCCGCCGATGCGGCGCTTGGCCAGCCCGGCCAGAGCCCAGGCGACGAGTGCAGCCAGGGCCAGCGCCGCCAGGCCGTGGCGCAGCCCAAGCAGCAGCAGGGCGAAGCACAGGGCCAGGCCGAGGGCGGTGAACACGGCCTCCGAGGGCGGACTGCCGGCACCGGCGCCGAGGCCGTCGGGCCGGGCCGGAGGCAGCCAGGCCAGCAGCGCCGGGGCCGTCGCCCGCGACACCGCCCCGGACGCGGCCAGCGCCGCGACGCCGGCCCAGGGAGAAAAGGTCGCCGCCAGGGCCGCGGCGCGTAGCCCGACCGACAGCACCAGCGCCAAGGTCCCGTAGCTGCCGATGCGGCTGTCGCGCATGATCTCCAGCGTGCGCTCGCGGTCGCGGCCGCCGCCGAAGCCATCGGCGACATCGGCCAGACCGTCCTCGTGCAGCGCCCCGGTCAGCAGCGCCTGCCCAGCCAGCGCCAGCAGCGCCGCGACCAGGGGCGGGGCGCCGAGCCAGAGCGCCAGCGCCCAGACCAGCCCCGCGGCCGCGCCGATGCCAGCCCCGGCCAGCGGGAACAGCCGCATCGACCGGGCCAGGGCATCGGCCGGCGCATCCGGCGGCCAGCGGACCGGCAGCCGGGTCAGGAAGCAGGCGGCGATGCGCAGGTCGCGCAGCAGGTCGTCCATGGCACCCGGTTAGCCGGTCCGGTCCTTGCCGGCAAGCCGCTCAGATCAGCTTCCGGATCGCTCGCTTGCGCCAAACCAGCCGGTAATAGGCGATCTGGCCCAGCGCCATCACGGCGAAGGCGACCGGATAGGCGATCCAGATGCCGTCGATGCCGATGCTGCGGCTGAGCGCCCAGGCCACCGGCACCTCGACGCCGAGGATGGCGAAGATCGAGATCGCCATCGGCGCCAGCACCGTGCCGCTGGCCCGCATCACCGCCGAGACCACCCCGGCCAAGCCGAAGACGATGTAGCTCCACAGCGTGATGTGCAGCAGGTTCTGCGCCAGCTCGATCACAGGCGGGCTGGTCAGGAACAGGCCCATCAGCGTGCGCGAGAACAGATAGGCGATGGCGACCAGCCCGCCGGTGACGATCAGGTTGAGCAGGATGCCGGTGCGGGTGATGGCGCCGAGCCGGTCGGCATGGCCGGCGCCGATCGCCTGGGCGCCGAAGATCGAGGCGGTGATGGCGATCGAGATCGCCGGGAACTGGACGTAGCTGACCACCTGGTTGACCGCGCCATAGGCTGCGGTGGCGTCGGAGCCGAAGCCGTTGACGAAGGACAGCACCGCGACCTCGGCCAGCGACACCAGCACCAGCTGCACGCCCGAGGGCAGGCCGATGCGCAGCACCGCCCGCAGGATCTTCGGGTCGATCCAGAGATGGCGCAGCAGCACGGCGTCCGGCGCCAGGGCATGGCCACGGCGGCGCAGATGGAACGCCAGCCAGGCCAGGGCGGCGAGGAAGGAGACGATTGCGGCATAGGCGCCGCTGAGCACGCCGAGCTGCGGCAGTCCGGCCCAGCCGCGGATCAGCGCCGGGGTCAGCACCAGTCCGATCGCGGCCTGCAATGCCAAGGCCAGCAGCGGCGTCATGGTGTCGCCGGTGCCGCGCATCATCGAGCTCATCAGCAGGAAGACGAACAGGCCCGGCATGGCGATCAGCATGATCCGGGCATAGGCGGTGGAATCGGCCAGGATGTCGGCCGGGGTGCCGACCGCGGCCAGCAGCGACCGGGTGAAGGCGCCGCCGAACAGCGCCACCACCAGCCCGGCCAGGATGGTGACGGTCAGGGCGGTGCCGGCCACCGCCTTGACCTTGTCCGGGTCCTTGGCGCCCCAGGCCTGGCCGATCAGCACCGAGGCGCCGGCGCCCAGGCCGATGATGAACGAGATGAAGAAAAACAGGATCGGGAAGAAGGCCGAGACGGCGGCGAGCGCGCCGACCCCGATCATCTGGCCGAGATAGATGTTGTTGAGCGTGCCGGACAGCCCCTGCAGCACGTTGCTGAGCATCATCGGCCCGAGGAACAGCAGGAACGCCTTCCACAGCACCGGAGGCGCCGCGGAGGCCGGAGCGGCGGCCGCACCGCGCTTGATCGCGTCCGACATGATGGTCTCCCTTCAGGCCGAAAGCGGCGAGTCGAACGCGGCGCCGGCCAGGCGCCTTGCATGGTCGCGGATGTCGGCGGGCCAGTTCTCGGTCAGTGCGGCGAAACGGTCGCGGTCGGGCGCGAACAGGGCGCGCGCAGCCTCCTCGAAGCCGGGCCGGTCGCCGGCCATCGCCGCCATGAAGCGATAGGCCGCCTCCTGCGCCTGGCGCAGCCGGTCCCGCCCCTCGCCGGCGCGGCGCGCCTCCTCGACCAGGCGGCGCAGCGTTACCGAGGCGCCGCCGGGCTGGCCGGCCAGCCAGTCCCAGTGCCGCGGCAGCAGCGTCACCTCGCGGGCGACGACGCCGAGCTTCGGCCGGCCCGGGCCGCGCGGCACGCCAAGGTCCTCCGCATTTTCCGGCCCGGCCGAAACCGGCAGCCGGGCCAGCACCTCGGTCTCGCTGCCGCGCAGGTCGAGCTCGATCGGCCGGCTGGTGGCGTCGTCGAACACCAGGACCGTGTCGCCGCGATCGGCGGCGCGCTTGGCCGCCAGCGCCACCTCGGCCAGCGGGCCGGAGGCGATGCGGCGGGTGCCCTGGAAGGCGGTGCAGGTGGGGTCGGGGGTCACGGGCGCCTCCCTGGCGCAATGGAATGGCGCTTTATACCCGGGTGAAAACCCGTTGTCAATTTCACCCGGGCAAAAATATCGGATTCCATGCATACCCGTTGAGCGTATATAAATAGCCGTTCATTTATTTGGCCCGCCGATGCCCCGCCCCCGCACCATCCCGGACGAAGCCCTGCTGGACGGCGCCTTGGCGGTGATGCGCCGGGCCGGGCCGGAGGGCATCACCTTTGCCGCAGTGGCGGCCGAGACCGGGCTGTCGGCGGCGACCCTGGTGCAGCGCTTCGGCGGCAAGGCGGCGCTGGTCCAGGCGGCGCTGCTGCGCGCCTGGGACCTGCTGGACATCCGCACCGCAGCGGCCGACGCCGCGGCCCCGCCAACCCCGGCCGGGGCGGTGGCGCTGCTGGTGGCGCTGTCCGGCGACTACGAGGCCGACTATGCCGAAGGGCTGCTGGTGCTGCGCGAGGATCTGCGCGACGCGGTGCTGCGC
>NZ_JBFRCU010000183.1:0-3441 GCF_052113205.1 Inquilinus sp. YAF38
GCTTGCCGGTGATGGTGGTGACGTCGCTGGCGACGCTGTCGACCGCCGTGTTGGTGGCGAAGAGCTGGCTGCCATTCACCGCATCGGTCGAGGTGGCGGAGAGCCGCCCCGCCGCGACATTGGTGATGGTCCGCTCGGCACCGACATCGCCGACGCTGACCGTGCTGGTCGGCGTGGTGCCGGCGAAGCTGTAGGTCGTGCCGGCGATGGCGGTGCCGGTCGTGCCGACAACCGCAGCGGTGGTGCTGCCGGAGCCCAGCGCCACGTCACCGACGTTGGCACCGGCGGTCGCGCCGTGGCCGACCGCGACGCCGTCCGTCACCGAGGCCACCGCCTCCGGTCCGGCAGCGGTGCTGTCCGTGCCCGTCGCCTGGCTGTCGGCCAGGGTCGAGGTGGCGTGGAAGTACTTGATGCCGCCGCCGGTGCTGATGTTGTCGACCTTGGTGTTCAGCGTGTCGACCGAGGTGTTGGTGGCGAAGAGCTGGCTGCCGTTCACCGCGTCGGTCGAGTCGATCGCGATCCGACCGGCCGCGACATTGGTGATGGTCCGCTCGGCCCCCGCCGCGCCGACGCTGACCGTGCTGCCCGGCGCCGTGCCGGCGAAGTTGTAGGTCGTGCCGGCGATCGTCGTGCTCGGCGTGGCCACGACCGCTGCGGTGGTCGAGCCCGAGCCCAGAGCAACGTCCCCCGCATTGACGCCGGCCGTGGCACCGTGACCGACCGCGACACCGTCCGTCACCGAGGCCACCGCCCCGGGTCCGGCAGCGGTGCTGTCCGTGCCCGTCGCCTGGCTGTCCGCCAGGGTCGAGGTGGCATGGAAGTACTTGATCCCGCCGCCGTTGCTGATGTTGTTGACCTTGGTGTTCAGCGTGTCGACCGAAGTGTTGGTGGCGAAGAGCTGGCTGCCGTTGATCGCGTCCGTCGAGTCGATCGCGATCCGCCCCGCCGCGACGTTGGTGATGGTCCGCTCGGCGCCGACATCGCCGACGCTGACCGTGCTGCCCGGTGTGGCCCCGGCGAAGTTGTAGGTCGTGCCGGCAATGGTGGTGCTGGCCGTGCCGACCGCCGCCGCCGTGACCGAGCCCGAGCCCAGCGCCACCCCGCCGGCATTGCCGGCTATGGCGTTGTGGCCCAGGGCGAGCGCGTCCGTCGCCGAGGCGTCGGCAAGGCCGCCCAAGGCGACGGCGCCGTCTGCCGACGCGTTGGCCACCGCGCCGATCGCCACCGACAAGGCACCGGAGCCGGCGCTCGCATTGCCCAGGGCAATGGCGGAGTCGGCGCTGGCGTTGGTGCCGACGCCCAAGGCCAGGGCGTTGAGGCCGCTGGCATTGGCCTGCCAGCCGAGCGCGGCGGCGCCGCCGCCCGTCGCCGAGGCCGCGACGCCCGCCGCCACGGCGTTGAGGCCGGTGGCGCCGTCATTGTTGTAGTTCCCGCCCGCCGTACCGCCGTCATTGACGCTGTAGTAATGCGTCAGCTTGCCGGTGACGTCGGTGATCTGGCTGGCGACGTCGTCCACCGCCGTGTTGGTGGCGAAGAGCTGCGACCCGTTCACCGCGTCGGTCGAGGTCGCGGAGAGCCGCCCCGCCGCCACATTGGTGATGGTCCGCTCGGCGCCGACATCCCCGACGCTGACCGTGCTGGTCGGCGCCGTGCCGGCGAAGTTGTAGGTCGTGCCGGCGATCGTCGCGCTGGTCGTGCCGACCGCCGCCGCCGTCACCGAGCCGGAGCCCAGCGCCACGTCGCCGGCATTGCCGGCTGTGGCGTTGTGGCCCAGGGCGAGCGCGTCCGTCGCCGAGGCGTCGGCAAGGCCGCCCAAGGCGACGGCGCCGTCTGCCGACGCGTTGGCCACCGCGCCGATCGCCACCGACAAGGCACCGGAGCCGGCGCTCGCATTGCCCAGGGCAATGGCGGAGTCGGCGCTGGCGTTGGTGCCGACGCCCAAGGCCAGGGCATTGAGGCCGCCGGCATTGGCCTGCCAGCCGAGCGCGGCGGCGCCGCCGCCCGTCGCCGAGGCCGCGATCCCGGCGGCCAGGGCATTGGCACCGGTGGCGCCGTCATTATTGAAGTTGGCGCCCGCCGTGCCGCCGTCGTTGACGCTGTAGTAGTGCGTCAGCTTGCCGGTCACGTCGGTGATCTGGCTGGCGACGTCGTCCACCGCCGTGTTGGTGGCGAAGAGCTGGCTGCCGTTCACCGCGTCGGTCGAGGTGGCCGCGATCCGGCCGGCCGCGACATTGGTGATGGTCCGCTCGGCGCCGACATCCCCGACGCTGACCGTGCTGCCCGGCGCCGTGCCGGCGAAGGTGTAGGTCGTGCCGGCGATCGTCGCGCTGGACGTGCCGACCGCCGCGGCCGTCACCGAGCCCGTGCCCAGCGCCACCGCGCCGGCATCGCCGGCCGTGGCGCCGTTGCCCAGGGCAAGCGCATCCGCCGCCGAGGCGTTGGCGAGGACGCCGACTGCCGTGGCGTGGTCCGCCGTGGCGCTGGAGGCCAGGCCGAGAGCCGTGGACCAGGTCCCGGTCGCGTTGGTGTTGCCGCCGACTGCCGTGCTGCCGGCCCCCGTCGCGGTCGAGGAACCGCCGATCGCGGTCGCCTCGAAGGAGGTGAACCCGCCCGGAAGCASCGTGCCSGCGGCSCCGCTYGCAKTCGCACCCGGGCCGATGGCGATCGGCGAGCCGTCGCCGGCCGTCACGATGGCCTTGGCGCCGGCCCCCAGGGCCATGCCCGCGCCGACGCCGCCGCTGGTCGCCGTCGCCCCGCTGCCGAGAGCGACCGTGGTCCCGCCSGTCGCGGCGGCGTTGTTGCCGACCGCCGTCGACGGGCCGCCCGATGCCACGGCCCCGATGCCGGCCGCCAGGGCACCCGCGCTGGTCGCGCCGTCGTTGTTGAAATTGCCCCCCGCCGTGCCGCCGTCRTTGACGCTGTAGTAATGCGTCAGCTTGCCGGTGACGTCGGTGATCTGGCTGGCAACGTCGTCGACCGCCGTGTTGGTGGCGAACAACTGGCTGCCGTTGATCGCGTCGGTCGAAGTCGCCGCGATCCGCCCGGCCGCGACGTTGGTGATCGTCCGCTCCGCCCCCGGCGCACCGACGCTGACCGTGCTGCCCGGCGCCGTGCCGGCGAAGTTGTAGGTCGTGCCGGCGATCGTCGCGCTGGACGTGCCCACCGCCGCGGCCGTCACCGAGCCCGTGCCCAGCGCCACCGCGCCGGCGTCGCCGGCCGTGGCCCCGTTGCCCAGGGCGAGCGCATCCGCCGCCGAGGCGTTGGCGAGGACGCCGACTGCCGTGGCGTGGTCCGCCGTGGCGCTGGAGGCCAGGCCGAGAGCCGTGGACCAGGTCCCGGTCGCGTTGGTGTTGCCGCCGACTGCCGTGCTGCCGGCCCCCGTCGCGGTCGAGGAACCGCCGATCGCGGTCGCCTCGAAGGAGGTGAACCCGCCCGGAAGCA
>NZ_JBFRCU010000184.1:0-3392 GCF_052113205.1 Inquilinus sp. YAF38
AACGGGGGCCGGGCTCGGTGCCGGAGCCGGGGCCAGCGCCACCGGCGCCGGCTCGGCTGGAACCACCGACAGGCCGCCGCCCGACGCCGCCATCCGGGCGCCTCCGCCGGGACCGGGACCCGGAACCGGGCCGGCGGTCACCGCCCCCTGGCTCTGCAGGTCGCCGAACTTGCGCACCAGCTCGCCCGGGCTGGGCAGATCGCTCATGTAGAGCAGGCGGATCAGCACCATCTCCAGCGCCGCCTGCGGGTTCGGCGCGGCCTGCACCTCGCCGGCCCCCTTCAGCAGGGTCTGCCAGGCCCGGGTCAGGCCGGGCAGCGAGATCCTCTCGGCCAGGGCGCCACCGCGCTTGCGCTCGACCTCCGGCACCGCCGGATCCTCGAGGACGGCCGGCACCATGCGGGCGCGGGTGACGAAATGGACGAAATCCAGCAGGTCGCCCAACACCGATTGCGGGTCGGCCCCGGCCCGGCGCGCCGCCTCCAGCCCCTCCAGCATCCGCGGGCCCTCGCCGGCGAAGGCGGCCTCCAGGATGTCGATGACGCTGGACCGGTCGGCCAGGCCCAGCATCTCGCGCACGCTGGCGGCGGCGATGAAGGGCTTGTCGCCGACCGGCGCGCCCTGGGCGATGGCCTGGTCCAGCAGCGACAGCCCGTCGCGGGCCGAGCCGTCGGCGGCGCGGGCGATCATGCCGACCGCCTCCGGCTCCGCCGCCACGCCTTCCTTGTCCAGGATCTCGCTGAAATAGGCCTGCAGCTGGTCGGCGCCGATGCGGCGCAGGTCGAAGCGCTGGCAGCGTGACAGCACTGTCACCGGCACCTTGCGGATTTCGGTGGTCGCGAAGACGAATTTCACATGCGGCGGCGGTTCTTCCAGCGTCTTCAACAGTGCGTTGAAGGCGTTTTTGGAGAGCATGTGGACTTCGTCGATGATGTAGACCTTGTAGCGCGACGCCACCGGGCCGTAGCGCACACCGTCGATGATCTCGCGGATGTCGTCGACGCCGGTGCGGCTGGCGGCGTCCATCTCCATCACATCGACATTGCGGTCCTGCAGGATGGTGCGGCAGGGCTCGCACACGCCGCAGGGATCGGCGGTCGGCCCGCCCTTGCCGTCCGGCCCGACACAGTTCAGCGCCCGGGCCAGGATCCGCGCCGTGGTGGTCTTGCCGACGCCGCGCACCCCGGTCAGCACGAAGGCATGCGCCAGCCGGCCGGAGGCGATGGCGTTGGTCAAAGTGCGCACCAGCGCGTCCTGGCCGATCATCTCGGCGAAGGTGGTCGGCCGGTATTTTCGCGCCAGCACGCGGTAAGCCACCGGCTTGGCCGGCTGCGGCGCGTCGTCTAGTCCGAGGGGCAAGGCTGCATCATCGCTCATGGCGGGCGATCATAGGGAATGGGGCCGGCGGTCGAAAGGGCGAAGGCGCCGCCTACTCCCCCGCCATCTCCCGCAGCTGCTTCACCCGCTCGATGTTCAGGGTCATCGGGCAGAAATAATACATCGGCGACCCGACATACGACCCTGCCAGCTCGCAATGATTGTCGCGATAGACGATCCAGGCCTTCTGCGCCTTCTCCACCTTGGCCGCATCCGCCGGACCATTCATCTTGGCGCTGATCGCCTGGTACAGCCGGTTCATCTCCGGCTTCGTCTGGTCCGCCACGCCCTCGGCGCAGGCGCTGACCGTGCCGTTGTTGGCGCCGCCGGCCTCGGCCACGCAGTCGCTGTAGATCTTGTCGTAGTCCTTCGGCCCCTCCGCCGCCGCGGCGGCGCCGGTGGTCAGGGCGATGGCTGCCAGCGACAAGGCAATCGGGACGAGCTTCATGGATCCCCTCCGGTTCGGTCGGAGCGGCACCTAGCATGAAACATCCGGCATCGGGAAGGTGGGAGACCGGCAGCGACCCGTATCGAAACTCGTTACGGCTGCTTCCTTCCGGATCTGACCGGGTTGGCGAGGGACACGCCCGCACCGATCTCCCGCGCCCTATATCGGTGCTTCGGGCGCCGGAGGCAAGTGCGGAATGACGGTTGCGTGTATCCGCTCAGCGCACGCCCTCGGCCGCCAGCGCGGCGATGCGGCGGCAGCAGGCCAGCAGCGGCGCGGCGTAGCGCTCGGGGTCGTCGATCGCGGCCCGGTATTTCGGGATGCTGACGCTGATGCAGCCGATCGCCCTGGCCTCCCCCGCGATGGGCGCCCCCGCGATGGCGCCGCCATAGCACCAGATTTCGGCCTCGTTCTCCTCGGCGTCGACGGAATAGCCGCGGGCGCGGATGCGCTCGATCTCCGCCGCCAGAGCCTCGACCGTGGTCAGGGTCTGCGGCGTCATCGCCGTGAGCTCGAGCTGCGGCAGCAGCGCCGCGGCCTCGTCCGGTGGCAGCGCCGCCAGCCAGGCCTTGCCGACCGAGCTGGAATGCAGCTTCACGCGGGTGCCGATGCGCGAGGCCATGCGCACCGCCTGCGGGCTTTCCAGCTTGTCGACATAGATCATCTCGGGCCCGCTGCGGACGGCGAGATGCACGGTCTCGCCGGTGGCGTCGCGCAGCTTCGCCAACTCCCCCGCCGCGATCAGGCGCAGCTCGAAACGGTCCCAGGCGCGGGCCGCCAGTGCCATCAGCCGCGGGCCGAGGCCATAGGCGCCGCCGCCTGGCCGCTCGGCCAGCATGCCCTCGGCCTGCAGCGCTGCGACAATGCGGTGCACGGTCGGCCGCGGATGGCCGGTCAGGCGGGCGATCTGCGCCACCGAGACCGGCTCGGCCGCGTCGGACACGGCCTGCAACACCGCCATCGCCTTGCCGAAGGCGGCCGCCCCCTGCACCGCTGCCGCACCGCCCTGCCCCATCCCGCGCCCCCTTTGTCCCTCAGGCGACGAGATAGCCGCCATCGACCGGCAGCGCCACGCCGGTGATGAAGCCGGCGGCCGGGCTGCACAGGAAGGCGACGGCCTGCGCCACCTCCTCCGGCCGGCCCCAGCGGCCCATCGGGGTGCGGCCGAGGATGGCGCCGGAGCGGGCCGGGTCGTCCTGCAGCGCCTGGGTCAGCGGCGTGGCGATCCAGCCCGGCGCCACCGCGTTCACCCGGATGCCGTCCTCGGCATAGGCGATGGCGAGCGACTTGGTCAGCTGCAGCACCCCGCCCTTGCTGGCGCTGTAGCCCGGTACCAGCCCGCCGCCGAAGAAGCTGAGCATCGAGGCGGTGTTGACGATGCAGCCCTTGGTCTGCCGCAGCAGCGGCCGGGCGGCGGCGCACAGCCGCATCGTGCCGGTCAGATTGACCGCCAGCACCTGCTCGAACACCGCAGGGTCGTGCTCGGCCCCGCGGCGGATCACCCCGGCGCAGTTGACCAGGATGTCGAGCCGGCCGAGCCCGCCGACCAGCGCCTCGACCCCTGCCG
>NZ_JBFRCU010000185.1:0-3322 GCF_052113205.1 Inquilinus sp. YAF38
TAGAGCTCGCCCGCCACGCCCACCAGCACCGGCTGCAGCCGCCCGTCCAGCACATAGGCCCGGCGGTCCCCCACCGGACGGCCGATCGGCACATAGGCCCCGTCGCAGGCCGTCTCGGCATTCCCCTTCCACACCAAAGGCGTCACCACCGCCTCGGTCGGGCCATACCCGTTGATCAAGGCCCGCGGTCGCAAAGCCCGACGCACTCGGTCGTACCCCGCCGCTGGCATCGCCTCCCCACCGAAGGAGTAGAGGTCGACCGGCGGGCAGCTGCCGGTCTGCTCGGCCCAGGCGGCCATCTCGTTGATGTAGACCGGCGGGAAGCCGGCATTGGTGACGCCGTGCCGGCCGATCGCCGCCAGCGTCTTCTCCGCCGACCACAGACTCTCGTCGCGCAGCACCAGGCTGGCACCGCAGGTCAGCGCGGTCAGCCAGCGCTCATGCGCGCCGTCGAAGCTGAAGGCGATGAAATGGAACTCGCGCGAGCTCTCGTCCATGTCGTAGAGCGGCGCGGTCACCCGGCAATGCATGGCCAGCGGGCCGTGGGCGACGGCGACGCCCTTGGGCTTGCCGGTCGACCCCGAGGTGTAGACCACATAGGCCAGGTTCTCGGCATGCAGCGCCACCGCCGGCCCCGCCTCGGCCTCGGCCTCGGCCTCCCCCGCCTCGACCAGGAGGCGCTCCAGACCCTGCGGCAGCCGCTCGACCAGCGACGCCTGGGTCAGCACCAGCCGCAGCCCGCTGTCGGCCGCCACCTCGGCCAGCCGCGCTGCCGGTGCATCCGGCGCCAGCGGCACATATGCGCCGCCCGCCTTCAGCACYGCCAGCAACGCCACCAGCAGCTCCACCGACCGCTCCAGCACCACCCCGACCAGAACGTCCGATCCGACGCCAGCCCGCACCAGACGGTGCGCCAAGTGATTGGCCCGACGATCCAGCTCGCCCCGGCTGACCTCGCGGTCGCCGAAGATCACCGAGGTCCGGCCCGGCTCCGCCGCCGCCCAATGGGCGATCCAGTCCTGCACCGAGCGATACGGCTCGGCCTCGTGGGGCTCGATCTGCCAGGCCGTGATCTGGGCGAGTTCCGCCTCCGCCAAAAGCGACAGGGACCCGAGGACAGCGCCCTCATCCCCGGCCAGGCGGTCGAGCAGCGTGTCGAGATGGCAGGCCAGCGCCTCGATCTGCGCTGGCGCGAAGGCATCGCGACGATAGCCATAGGCGATGTCAAGCGTATCGCCGGCCTGGACCGCCAGCGACAGCGGGTAGTGCGTCGCCTCCACTGTCTCCGCCGCCACCACTCGCAGGTCGCCGCCGGCGCGCGCGGCACGGTCGATCGGGTAGTTCTCGAACACCAGCAGCGTGTCGAACAGGCCGCCCTGGCCGCCCCAGCGCTGGATATCCGCCAGCGGCGTGTGCTCGTGCTCGTGCAACGCCAGCATGGCGTCCTGCACCTGGCGCAGCCAGTCGCCGACCCGGGCCTCGGGGTCCGGCTGCTGGATCACCGGCAGGGTGTTGATGAACAGGCCCAGCAGCGTCTCGGCCCCCGGCAGCTCGACCGGACGGCCGGCGACGGTGGCGCCGAAGGCGACGGTGGGCTGGCCGGTGTAGCGTGACAGCAGCAGCGCCCAGGCACCCTGCACCAGGGTGTTCAGAGTGATGCGCTGATGGCGGCAGAAGGCAGCCAGTCGCGTCGTGCGGCCGGCGTCGCGGCAGGTGGCGAGGACGCCGTGCCCGTCGCCCTTCTGCGCCGGGGCTGGCAGCGCGTCGGCCAGCCGGGTCGGTGTCTCCAGCCGAGCCAACTCGCCGCGCCAGAACGCCTCGTCCGCCGCGGCATCGCGGCCGGCCAGCCAGGCGATGTGGTCGCGGTAGCGGCCCGGTCCGACAGCCGGCGCCGCGCCGTGATACTGCGACAGCACCTCGCCGATCAGCCGCGACGTGCTCCAGCCATCCATCAGGATGTGGTGGAAGGTCCAGACCAGCCGGTGCTGGCCCTCGGCCATCTGCAGCAGCAGCACCCGCATCAGCGGCGGTGCCGACAGATCAAAGCCGCGCTCGCGCTCCCAGCGAGCGATCTCGGCGATCCCCGGCTCGTCGAGGCCGTGTCCGTCGCGGATCTCGACCGGCACGGGGACGCTGCGCCGCACCAGCTGCAGCGGCGCGGTCAGGGCGCCGTCCCACAGGAAGCCGGTGCGCAGGATGTCGTGCTGTTCGATCGCGGCCTCCCAGGCGCGGGCGAAGCGGCCGGCGTCGAGCGGCCCGTCGAAGGTCGCCAGCACCTGGTTGACGTAGAGCCCGGTCTCCGGCGCGTGCAAGGCGTGAAACAGCAGACCCTGCTGCATCGGCGACAGCGGATAGGCGTCGGCGATCTCCGCGGCCGGAACCGGCAGGGCGTCGATCTGGGCCTGGCTCAGCCCGGCCAGAGGCAGGTCCGACGGGGTCAGACGCTCTGGCCTGTCGGTGGCGACAGTCGAGGCCGGACCGGATGCCGGCGCCGTCCCCCGGCGCGCCGCCGCGGCCAGGGCCCGCACGGTCTGGTGCTGGAAGGTGTCGCGGAGGGTCAGGATCAGCCCTTGGCGCCGAGCCCGGGCGATTACCTGCAGGGAGAGGATGGAGTCTCCGCCCCGATCGAAGAAGTTGTCATCCCGGCCCACTTGGCGCAGGCCTAGCACCTCCGCCCAGATCCTCGCGATCGCCTGCTCCGCCTCGCCCTCCGGCTCGGCCAGTGTCTCGGCTTCGCTCTCCCATTCCGGCTCAGGCAACGCCTTCCGGTCCAGCTTGCCGTTGGCCGAGAGCGGCAGACGCTCCAGCCACAGCAGGCGCGACGGCACCATGTACTCCGGCAGGAGGGCCGCGAGGTGCTGCTTCAGCCCCGCCTCGTCGGGCTGCGCCTCGCCGGAGACATAGCCGACCAGCCGCCCCTCGCGCAGCACCACCACCGCATCCCGGATGCCGGGATAGGCGCGCAAGCCCGCCTCGATCTCGCCGAGCTCGATCCGCAGGCCCCGCAGCTTCACCTGATGGTCCAGCCGGCCGAGATACTCGATCGCCCCGTCCGCGCGACGCCGCACCAGATCGCCCGAGCGGTACATCCGGCTGCCCGGTGGACCCTGCGGGTCCGGCACGAACCGGTCCGCCGTCAGGTCCGGACGGCCCAGATAGCCCCGCGCCAGGTTCACCCCGGCGATGTACAGCTCTCCCGACACACCTTCCGGCACCGGGTTCAGATCGGCATCGAGAATGTGGATCCGGGTGTTGGCGATGGCATGCCCGATCGGCACGCTGGTCTGTCCAGGCTCGGGCCTGCAGGCCCAGACGGTCACGT
>NZ_JBFRCU010000186.1:0-3298 GCF_052113205.1 Inquilinus sp. YAF38
CCGGTCGGAGATCGGCTCGCTGGCCGGCCGCGCCGGCGGCGCCGCGCAGGATGCGGGCCGGTGGGGCGCCCGCCGCGCCGGCGAAGCGGCGGAGGCGGCCGCCGGCGAGATCAAGGGCCATGTGGCAGATCGGCCGCTGACCGCGCTGGGCCTGGCCTTCGCCGCCGGGCTGGCGATCGGCCGTTTCCTGGTCCGCTGAGCGCCGCGGCGCGATCGGAACTCACGCGGGCGAGGCACCGTTACCTGACCGGTCCGTCTCGGATCGGTTCGCAACCGAGGAAGACATCCATGGACAAGGATCGCATCAAGGGCGCCGCCGACAAGGCGATCGGCAAGGGCAAGACGGCTGTCGGCAAGGTGACCGGCGACCGCGAGCTCGAGGCCGAGGGCCGGGCACAGACCGGTGCGGGCAAGGTCGAGTCCGCCGCCGGCAAGGTCAAGGACGCCGTCCGCGACGTTCTCAAGAAGTGAGGAGCAGATCATGATCGCACGCATCGTTCTCATCGCCGGCCTGATGGCCGCCGGCCTCGGCATGGCCGCCTGTGACAACACGGTCCGCGGCGTCGGCCAGGACACCCAGAAGGCCGGCCAGAACATCGAGCAGTCGACCAAGCCGAACCCGCCGTGATCGGCCGCCCGGGCGGATGGGCCCACCATCCGCCCGGGCGCCGCGACTCTTCGCCCGACCATTGAAGGACGCGCATGGACCTGATCCGGATCATCATCGCCATCCTGCTGCCGCCGCTGGGGGTGTTCCTCCAGGTCGGCTTCGGCAAGCATTTCTGGCTCAACATTCTGCTGACGCTGCTCGGCTACATCCCCGGCATCGTCCATGCGGTCTGGGTGATCGCGAAGAAGTGATCCGGTGCGGCGCCGCCGGCACTGGAATCCGGACGGCCGATCGGACAGGCTGGCGGTCCCAATGATCGGAGAGCAGCGATGACCGGCATCAGGACCGCCCCCTATGGCTTCTGGAGGTCGCCGATCACCTCCGACCTGATCGTGGCGCAGTCGATCGGACTGTCCGAGGTGCGGCTGGACGGCGATGCGATCTGGTGGCTGGAAAGCCGGCCGCAGGAGGGCGGGCGCAGCGTGCTGATGCGGCGCGCCGCGGACGGCTCCGTCGCCGAGATCAGCCCGCCGGCCGTGAATGTCCGCACCCGGGTGCATGAGTATGGCGGCGGCGCCTGGACCGTCGCCGACGGCACCCTCTATTTCGCCAACGACCGGCCTGGCCCCGCCGGCGCGCCGCCGGACCGCCGGCTGTACCGCCAGGCACCGGGCGCCGCGCCCGCGCCGGTCACCGCCGCCACCGGCGAGGCCGAATGGCGCTTCGCCGACGGGCTGGTCGATTCGCGCCGCCGGCTGTGGATCGGCGTCGGCGAGCGGCATCGCCCCGGCCAGGCCCATCCCGACAACATGATCGTCGCCGTGCCGCTGGAGGGCGAGGGTGCCGGCAGCATCCGCATCCTGGCCCAGGGCCACGACTTCTTCGCCTCGCCGCGGCTGTCGCCGGATGGCGGCCGGCTGGCGTGGCTGGCCTGGGACCATCCGCACATGCCCTGGGTCGAGACCACGCTGTTCGTCGCCGAGCTGGCGGCCGACGGCGCGCCGGCCGGGGAGCCGCAGGTGCTGGCCGGCGGGTCGGGCGAATCGGTGTTCCAGCCGGAATGGTCGCCGGACGGGCGTCGGCTGGTCTTCGCCGCCGACCGATCCGGCTGGTGGAACCTGTATCGCTGCGACGGGCGAGGCGGCCCGGCTGAGCCGGTGCTGACGCTGGCGGCGGAGTTCGGCCAGCCGCAATGGGTGTTCGGCCTGTCGGCCTATGCCTTCTCCGGCCCCGGGCGGCTGCTGTGCAGCTATATCGAGGGGGGCTTGGGCAAGCTCGCTCTGGTGGACCTGCTGACCGGCGCCCTGACGCCGATCGACCTGCCCTTCACCGACATCAGCTCGGTCCGCGCCAACGAGTGGATCGCGGCGTTCCGCGCCGGGTCGTCGCGCGACCCCGCCCAGATCGTCCGGCTCGATCTCGCCACCGGGCGCTGGGAGGTGCTGAAGCGGGCGACGGAGATCGGCGAGGACCCGGCGCTGCGCGGCTTCTTCGCGCCGGCGCAGCCGGTCGAGTTCCCGACCGCGGGCGGCCGCACCGCCCATGGCCTGTACTATCCGCCGACCAGCCCGGACCATGCGGCGCCGGCGGGCGACGTGCCGCCGCTGGTGGTGAAGATCCATGGCGGCCCGACCTCCGCGGCGTCCTCGACGCTCAATCTCGGCATCCAGTACTGGACCAGCCGCGGCATCGCCGTGCTCGACGTCAACTATGGCGGCAGCACCGGCTACGGCCGGGCCTATCGCGACCGGCTGAACCTGGCCTGGGGCGTGGTCGACGTGCAGGACGCGGTCGCCGGGGCCAAATACCTGGCATCGCAGGGCCTGGCCGACCCTGCCCGGTCGGTGATCACCGGCGGCAGTGCCGGCGGCTACACCGCACTGGCGGCGCTGGCCTTCGACGATTATTTCGCCGGCGGCGCCAGCCATTTCGGGGTCAGCGACGCGGCCGCCCTGGCGCGCGACACGCACAAATTCGAGTCGCGCTACCTCGACTGGCTGATCGGCCCGTACCCGGCCGAGGCCGAGCGCTATCGCGAGCGGTCGCCGCTGTTCCATGCCGACAGGCTGTCCAAGCCGGTGATCTTCTTCCAGGGCGACGAGGACGAGGTGGTGCCGCCGAACCAGACCGAGGCGATGGTCGACGCGCTGCGCGCCAAGGGCCAGCCGGTCGGCTACGTCCTGTTCGCGGGCGAGCAGCACGGCTTCCGCAAGGCCGCCAACATCCAGCGCGCGCTGGACGGCGAACTCGCATTTTACGCCGTGGAGATCTTCAAGACCGGGCTGGCCTTCTGAGGCCGGCACGGCCCGAATCCCCCCACACTCCCGTCGCCGACGCGACGGGCCCCTCCCTCTCCCCTTCCTTGGATGTCATTCCCGCGAAAGCGGGAATCCCTTTCCGTCGGGGGCTGGGACGAGATCCCCGCTTTCGCGGGGATGACGAGGTTTTTTGAGGGGAGACCGGCCACGTCCGGTCACCCGGTGTCGGGTGCGGTTTTGGTGTGGAGCCAGGGATGGGGGTCGATGCCGAGGGAGCGTGAGAGGCGCTCGGCGATGGTGTAGGTGGTCTCGGTATCGAACCATTTGATGACGTCGGCTTCCTGCAGCCGGACCGCCAGCCCGGCCTTGAGCCCCGGGATGCGGGCCGGGTCGAGCGTGGCGACAGCCCGCTGGACCACGGCGCGGGCGG
>NZ_JBFRCU010000187.1:0-3021 GCF_052113205.1 Inquilinus sp. YAF38
TGGCCGGGGCCGGGACCGGCGCCGCCTTGGTGCTGCCGCCACCGCCGCCCTCGAGCTCGTTCAGGCGGAACTCGATGTCGGCCTGAGCCCGCTTCAGCTGATCGGCGAGCTGCTGGTTCTGGTACTGCAGCTGCTCGATCTGGCCGGTCAGCTGCGAGATCTGCTGCTCCAGCGTGCTGACCCGAACCTCGAGCTGGGCCTCGTAGCTCTGCGCCCGGCCGGGCCCGGACGGGGCCAGGACCGCGACGGCGAACGCCGCGACTGCAAGAATATTCCATCGCCTGTGCGAAGCCGGCATGTCGCCTCCACCTCCATGGTTCGGGGCACGGGACCGATCCGATCTTGGGCCGATCCAAGCGGCGAAAATAAGACGCGCCGGGCACGGCGACAACGGCGATGCCGCTGCCGCCGTCCGGCGCGCAAACCGTCCGACCAGCGGCGGGCAGGCACCAAAGGCGCCGCCCGCCGACCTGGCGGAGATCAGTTGACGACGGTGACCGCCCGGCGGTTCTGCGCCCAGGCCGACTCGTCGTGGCCCGGCACCGCCGGACGCTCCTTGCCGTAGCTGATGGTGGTGACCCGCGACGGGGCAACGCCATTGGCGATCAGGTAGTTGCGCACCGAGTTGGCGCGGCGGTCGCCGAGGGCGAGGTTGTACTCGCGGGTGCCGCGCTCGTCGGCATGACCTTCGACGGTCACGGCGACGCTCTGGTACTGCTGCAGCCAGCCGCCCTGCTTGTTCAGGGTGGCCTGCGCCTCGGGGCTCAGGTCGAAGCCGTTGAGCGAGAAGAACACCCGGTCGCCGATGTTCTGCGCCAGATCCTGCTGCGAGCCGGGGACCGCGGTGCCGCCGGAGCCGAGGCTGCCGGCGCCGGCACCGGTGCCGGCGTTCTGGGTGGAGCTGCAGGCCGTGGCCAGCAGCAGAGCCCCCATGAGGGACACAATCTTGAGACGCATGGTATTTTGCCCCTGACGTGGATCCGACTTTACGATTCGGAAAGCGGTTGAGGGAAAAGCAGGTTACTGCCTGCTCCGCAAGGTATTTCTTGCGTTATTTCTAGCATTTCCGCGGCTTGCCGTCACGGCAGCAGCGGCGACCAGGCGGCATCGGACGCGTCGAAGGGCGTCGGCACCGCGGCGCTGACCCGGCCGGTGATGTCGACCGTGACCAGCTTGCTGCCGCCACCGCCGCTGGCGGTATACATCAGCACCCGGCCATTCGGCGCCCAGGTCGGGGCTTCGGCCAGGAACCCTGAAGCCAGGTCGCGCTCGCCGGTGCCGTCCGGCCGCATCACCCCGATCGAGAACTGGCCGCCCGAGATCTTGGTGAAGGCGATCAGGTCGCCGCGCGGCGACCACACCGGCGTGCCGTAGCGGCCCTGGCCGAAGCTGAGCCGGCGCACCCCGGAGCCGTCGGAGTTCATGATGTAGATCTGCTGGCCGCCGCCGCGGTCGCTCTCGAACACGATCTGCGACCCGTCCTTGGAATAGGAGGGCGAGGTCTCGATCGAGGGGTCGGAGGTCAGGCGCTGCGCCGAGCGGGTGCGCAGGTCCATGACGTAGATGTCGGTGTTGCCGGCCGACGCCATGCTGAAGATCACCCGGTTGCCGTCCGGGCTGAAGCGTGGCGAGAAGGTCATGTTCGGAAAGTCGCCGAGCGATTCCTGCCGGCCGCTGCCGAGGTCGAGCAGATAGACCCGCGGCTTGTTGTTCACATAGGCCATGTAGGTGATCTGCTGCGTGTTCGGCGAGAAGCGCGGCGTCAGCACCAGCTGGGAACCGTCGGTCAGGAACTGATGGTTGGCCCCATCCTGGTCCATGATCGCCAGCCGCTTGACCCGGTTGATCTCGGGCCCGGTCTCGGAGACGTAGACGATGCGGGTGTCGAAATAGCCGTCCTCGCCGGTCACGGCGCGGTAGATCTCGTCCGCGATCTTGTGGGCGACGCGGCGCATCAGGGCGCTGTCGCCGGTCAGGGTCAAGCCGGTCAGCTGCTGCTCGGCGGCGACGTCCCAGAGCCGGAAGTCGACGTCGAAGCGGCCGTCACCGCGCGGCCGGACCTGGCCGGTGACCAGGGCCTGCGCCGCCAGCACCTTCCAGTCGGCGAAGCGCGGGCCCTGCTGCAGCGACGCCGCGTCCTGGGTGAAGGCGCGCGGATCGATCGGCGCGAACAGGCCGGAGCGCTGCAGATCCGCCGAGATGATCTGGCTGATCTGGCTGCCGACGGAATCACCCGGGAAGTCGGTGATCGCGATCGGCATCGGCTGGGTCACGCCCTGGTTGATGTCGATCCGGATCTCGGCCCGCGACGGCGTCGCCGCGAGGGAGAGGGATACGACCGCAGCCAGGGCGGCCAGCGTGGTCTGGAGGAAGCCTCGTTTCATTGCCTTCACCTCAGTTCCTGGCTGGTCAAAACATGTCCTTGGGGTCGAACACGAGTCGGAAGGTGTCGTCCGGCCACCCCCCTTGCGGGACAGGCCATTGATCGAACGTGACGTAGACGGCACGCACCGCCGCACGAGCCGCCGCGTTGCTGCGCATCGAGGGATCGGCGAGTTCCACGGAGGACAGCTTGCCGCTGCCGTCGATCCGGACGAGAACCTCGACGACGGGAATATCCTGTGCCGCGCGATCCACATTCCACTGCCGACCGACAACCCCGGCGATCGCCTGCTTGTCGCCCCGGCTGATGTCGCGCGACCGCGAATTCTGGCCCGAGGGCGCGGCCGGGCGGTTGGAGCGACTGTTGCTCGGCCGCGTCGAGGTGGATTCACTGGTCAGGGCCGCGAGCGCGTCGCTGTCGACCGACTGGGACTGGCCCTGCGCCGATCGCGTCGGCGTGGCAGCAGCTTGCTGCGATGCCGGCGGGGGCGGTGCTGGCCGCTTGCCGGGGCGCGGCGCATTCGTCGGCGAGATGGCCGGGCTGGTCTCAGCCGTCTCGGCCGGCGGCGTCGGCGGGGACGCAGTCGGGGTCGGCTCCGCCTGCGGCTTGCCCGAGGGTGGGTTCGGCCGCTGCTGCGG
>NZ_JBFRCU010000188.1:0-2959 GCF_052113205.1 Inquilinus sp. YAF38
GACCTGTCCCTCGATCCCCAGACCGGCCGGATGACCGGCACCTATACCGGTTCGAAGGTCGGGCCGGCGCGGCTGACCGGCCAGCTGGCAGGCCCGGCCATCGATCTCCTCATCAGTTGGCCCCAGCCGGTCAACGGCCACATGACGGCCGGTCTGCGGATCGTCAGCCTGGGTCCCGACCGGCTCCAGATCCTGGTGACGGATAGCGGGGACCACGGCGTGCCCAGGGTGACGACGGACCTGTCGCTGGCGCGCCGGTGAGACCCTCCCGGCGATCGCCCATCTCGCCCTGATGCTTCTGTCTCAGTCCAGGGGTGCAGTCCATTTTTGAAGCTCCGCCTCGTCATGGCGAGGCGCGCAGCGCCGTGGCCATCCAGTCCTGCAGCTGGAGCGAACCCGGCCATTCACTTGCAGGTGCAGGCCCCGCCGACGCCGGCGCGCAGATTTCGACCGGAGTGCGCCACATGCGGCCGCGACGCGGGCGCTCCAACAGCGGACATCACCCGAATCAACCGCACCCGGCAGGTTCTTGGTCACGCCCCACGGCGAAGGTGGCCCGAACCAGTCATCCGCGTCTGCGCCCCGGAGCGGACATGACTGCGGCCAGCAGCCGATCCTGGGTTTCGGCGAGGATACGCCGCGTCCGGGCAACGATGGATTCGCCTGGCGGGGTTATCAGGATACGCGCTTGGACCGCTTGAATAGCGGCCCGCCCAGTATCTCCTCCAGCGCCCGTCCAGGCTAGGGATTCGGAAGGTTAGGATCATTTTACATAAAATCCTATTAGTGTCCTTAATGCGAACCTTTCTCATTGCGCTTTTGCAGGACATACTTCACATTCCTAACGCGAATGCATATCGGGGCGCGGCGACAATGCAGGTCATAGAACGCAACCCAGGCTGTACGGCCAAAGCGTCATGGCCATCCCGTTTATGCAGCGAACGCAGTGGATCTTTGGCGTTATTCCCGCCAGGGCCGGTGTGATCGCATAACGGATTCATAACCGATCTAGGTGCGCGGCGACTCGGAATGGTGAAGCGCGACTAGCGGAACTGTGACCACTGCGCCGCAGACGCGGCGCGTTAAGCATGAGAGGGGGAATTGACTATGACCGTTATCAACGGAACTGAGGGCGCTGATAATCTCGTCGGCACAGCCGATAGTGATACAATCAGCGGCTTGGCTGGCGACGATGTCTTGGATGGCCTTGGGGGCGCCGATATCATCAATGGCGGGGACGGTATTGACCTGGTCAATTATTGGAGCTCGCCAACTGCGGTCAGTGTTGATCTTTCCACCGGCATTGGAAGCGGGGGCGACGCTGCCGGGGACGTGTTGAGTGAAATTGAGAATCTAGTCGGATCCTTCTTGAATGATGTGCTCGTAGGTAACGCTGCCAACAATTCATTGCAAGGCTTGGACGGCAACGACGTGCTGGACGGCGGAGCCGGTGACGATACCCTCATCGGTGGGGAAGGCGACGACCACATTTATGCTTCCGCGGGAGCCGATGTGATCGACGGCGGGAACGGCGTTGATTCGGTCGATTACTATCTCTCGGTTGCCGCCGGTGTCTCCATCAACCTTGCCACCGGTTCGGCAAGCGGGGGCGATGCCACTGGGGACCAGTTGATCGGCATCGAGAATGTCGGCGGCACCAACCTCAACGACGTCATAACCGGTGACGCCGGCGCCAACCTGCTGTTCGGCAATGGCGGCGACGATACCCTCGACGGCGGGGACGGCGACGACACCCTCAACGGTGGGGACGGCAATGACATCCTGAGTGGCGGCTATGGCTATGACAGCTTCAGCGGAGGTGCTGGTATCGACACGGCCGACTACACCTTCTACGGCGGCGGCGTGACCGTCGACCTGACTGCCGGTCGAGCCGTCTTCGCCGGCGATGGCTCCGGGCTGTTCGAGACGCTCTCGGGAATCGAGAACGTGCGCATGGGGGCTGGCGACGACACGGTCATCGGTGACGGTGGCGCGAACGTGCTCGACGGTGGTGCCGGAAACGACATCCTCGGGGGCTTTGCGGGAGCTGACCACCTTAGCGGTGGCGATGGCATCGACCGGGCAACTTATTCGGCCGCGACGTCCGGGGTCACGGTCAATCTCACGGCCGGAACCGGCAGCGGCGGCGACGCCGCGGGCGATGTTCTGACCAGCATCGAGAACCTGACTGGCTCTGCGTTCGTGGACCTCCTGATCGGTGACGGGAACGCCAATACCATCGATGGCGGCGCCGGCGCCGATACGATCAACAGCGCCGCAGGCAACGATACGGTCATTGCCGGCGACGGCAATGACGCCGTGAATGGGGGCGCGGGGGCCGATGCGATCGACGGCGGCGCCGGCGTCGACACGGCCGACTACAACGGCAGCGGATCCGGGGTGACGGTCAACCTGGCAACCAACGCCAACACCGGCGGCTACGCCGAGGGCGACACGCTGACGAATGTCGAGAACCTGCAGGGCAGCGCCTTCGGCGACACCCTGACCGGCGATGCTGCAAACAACATCCTGTCGGGCCTGAACGGCAACGACGTGCTCGACGGCGGCGCCGGCTGGGACACGCTCGAGGGCGGCAACGGCGATGACCAGCTGACCGGTGGTGCCGGTGGCGACATCCTGCGCGGCGGCGCCGGTGCCGACCACCTGGCCGGCGGTGCCGACTACGACACTGCCAGCTACTGGGACAGCGCCGTCGGCGTGACGATCAACCTCCAGACCCAGGTCAACACCGGCGGCACGGCCGAGGGCGATACGATCGCCGATGACGTCGAGACGATCAACGGCAGCAATCACGACGACGTGATGACCGGCAACGCCCTGGGCAACGCGCTCATCGGGTTCGACGGGGATGACAGCCTCAACGGCGGCGGCGGTGACGACGTGCTGCGGGGTGGAGCTGGCGCCGACACGCTGAACGGCGGCGGCGGCAGGGACTTCT
>NZ_JBFRCU010000189.1:0-2679 GCF_052113205.1 Inquilinus sp. YAF38
GTTGGCCGGCGGCCGGGGCCTCCGGATGGGGCAGGGCCGCGACCGGGGTCAGCCGGGCATGGTCCAGCTGGTCCGCCGCCACCGGCAGCGCGGCATGCGCCACCGGCTGGCGCCCGGCCAGGACCTGCGCCGGCACGACCGTGGCAAAGCGCCGGTTGGCGCCGTCCTCGACGATCGTGGTCGGGCCGTTGTGGATGTTGGTGACGGTGTTGTTGATCCGGTTGATCTCGACGTTCCGGATGTTGGTGACGTTGACGTTCCGGACATAGGTGTCGCTGACCCGGTAGGGCGGGCGGTAGGTCTCGCCCGGGCCCAGCGGGTACCAGCCGATCGGGTGGCTGTCGGCCGCCGCGGTGATGGCGGCGCCGACCGCGGCGCCGGCGAAGAAGCTGACCAGGGCCGGGGCATAGACCGGATGCGCCTCGACCGGGCCGGGCACCCAGCCCCAGCGGTCGTCGACCCGGGCCCAGCGGCCGTAATGGAAGGGCGCGAAGCCCCAGGGCTGGTCATCGACCCAGGTCCAGCCCCAGCGGTCGTCATGATCCCAGCGGCCGTAACGGTACGGCACCCAGTCGGCCGGCACGTCGGTCGGGTACCAGACCGTGCCGTAGGTCGGGGTCTCATGCCAAGTGCCGGCGGCGTCCAGGTCCTGATAGCCGGTCATGGCGCGCGAGACGTAGCGCGGCGTCGCGGACGCCGCCCGGATCCGGCCGTCGGCCCAGTCGTCCAGCGGGCTGTGGTCGGCCGATTGCGCCAGGGTGTAGCTGAATGGATCGCTGCCGCCGGCCACCCCGGTCTCGCCGCCCTGGATGTCGACCGGCCCGTCCGGCCCGCCGGCGATCTGCGCCTCGCCGGAGAACACCACCACCTGGGTCGGATCCTGGGTGGTTCCGGCGTCGATGCGGTACTCGCCCGGCCGGTCCAGCGTGACCGTGCCGCGCGGGGTGTCGACCGTCCAGGTCTCGCCCGCCTGCAGGTCGGCGATGTCGATGTTGACCGAGCCCTGGCCCAGCTGGGCGACGAAGGCCTGGTCGTCGAGCCGCTGGATGTCCAGCTCGGCCTGGTCGCCGAGATGCAGCTCGGCCGGGCCGATCTCCAGCGCCGCCCGGGCCTGCGGCTCGGTCCAGAGCGACATGCCGGAGGTCACCGGCTGGTTGCGGGCGGCGACGGCCCAGGGCTGGGCCGGGTCGGGGCGCAGCGACACCGCGCCCGAAACATCGGCCAGCCGCCCGACCCGGGCCGGCGGATCATCATCCGCTCGGGCCGGAACGATGCCGCAGAGCAGGGCCGCCGCGGCGACCCCCGTCAGGATCCGCGCTTTCATCCATCCTCCTCGGCCGCCGGCCTCGCTGAAGGCCGGGCAGCCGGCTGTCCCCGTTCGGCGCCGGCAAAGGGCCGAAGCCCGAGGCCGGGGCAAGCGCACGTCCGCAGGGCCCGAGGCTAGGTGGGGCACCCTTGCAGAAGGCTGGCCCGGAGATGAATTCGCGGTGAGGGGGCCGGCGGCAGCCTTACTTCAGCAGGCGATCGATCTCGGCCCTCAGCTCGGCATCGTCCGGCATCCGCCCGGCCGAGGCCAGCACCGCGGCGCGCAGGAACAGGGCCTGGGCCGCCAGCTCGTCGACGCCGTCCTGGGCCTGGGCCATGACCTGCTCGATCTGGTCCAGCCGCTCCGACATGCGGTCGGCGGTGGTGCCGTCCAGCGGCTCGGCCTTCGCCGCCGCGATCGCCTCCAGCAGGTCGGCGGCGACGATGCGCAGTCCCAGCCAGGCCGTCGCCGCTTCCAGCGATTGCCGCGACCGCCGGCTCTCGCCGCTGCCCAGCCGGCCGATCAGGGGTGCCGCCGCGGCCAGGCCTCGTCGGGCCTCGTCGCGCGCGTCGAGCGCCTGGGCGGCCTGCACCAGCAACAGGTCTGCGTCGAGCATCTGGGTCGATTCGGCGCCGTGCTCGAGCAGCGCCATGCCGACCAGCTCGTAGCGGCCCGCCTGCACCGCCGGCATCTCGCCATTGGCGGCATGGCCGCGCAGCCGGCCATAGAGCTCGGCGAAGGGATCCGGGGCCGTCGGCGCCGCGTCCGGCGCGGGCATCGCGGTCACCACCGGCGGCTGCGGCCAGTGGCGCAGCGCCTCGATCAGCCGGGCGGCGACCCGGGCCGAGGGCACCATCGTCGCATCGGCCGGGGGGGCGGCGGGCTGGGTCGGAGCGATCGGGGCGGCCGGCGCGGACTGCGCCTCACCGGCCGGCGGTGGCGGAGCTGCAGCCGGAGGCGCGTCGGTGGCCGGGGCGGAGGCAGGCGTGCTCGTCTCTGCCGGCGCGGGAGGTGCGGCGGCCGGTGGCTCAGCGGCGGATGCCTGAGCCTCCGGTGCGGCAGCGGGTGGTGCCGCCTCCACAGGAGCGGGCGCGTCCGACGCCGGCGCTGCGGCGGCCTCGGACGACGCGGAGGGCGTCTGACCGGAGCCGGGCGCCGGCCGGGCAGGCATCGCCGCCTCCGGCTTGGCCGGTGCCTCCGCTTGCCGAACGAGGGGCCGCGGCGGTGCCGTCGCCGGGTCGGCCAGCAGCGCATCGACCTGGGCCTGGGTCAGCCGGCCGGTGGCGGCGCCGCCGCCGGCGCGCTGGTAAAGCGCTATCGCGCGCCTGGTGCCGTCGCCGAACCGGCCGTCGACCGGGCTGTGATAATGGCCC
>NZ_JBFRCU010000190.1:0-2656 GCF_052113205.1 Inquilinus sp. YAF38
ACCTATGGCACCTATGGCGACTTCGCGACCGGACTCAAGGCGCAGTCTATCGGCGGCGGCGGCGGCGATGCCGGGTTCGGCAGCGGCAACACGCAGGATTTCGGCACCGGAGCCAGCGGGGCGGTCAAGGTCACCTTGGGCTCGACCGGCGGGTCCGGAGGCGCCGGCGGCGACGTGCAGGCTGCTCTCTTCGCCGGGAACGGCATCACGACCTATGGTTCGGGGGCGGTCGGCATGCTGGTGCAGTCGGTCGGCGGCGGCGGCGGCACGTCCCAGGGCGGCTCCTTCAGCCTCGCCCAGACCTACACGCCAAGCACGGATGACGGCGACCCGAAGGCCCCGACCATCAAACCGAGCCTGACGGTCAACCTCGGCACCACCGGGGGCAGCGGCGGAGCCGGTGGCGACGTGGCGGTCAGCGTGCAGGCCCCGATCACCACTTACGGTGGCGATGCAACCGGCGTGCTGGCGCAGTCGATCGGCGGCGGCGGCGGGCTCGGCGGATCGGCCGGGGCCGACGCCTCCGCGGACAACCCCATCCTTCCCGACCTGAAGGCACGGCAACTGGTCAGCCAGGTCACGAACTTCTTCAACGGCAAACCGCCCTCGATCAGCACGGCCTTCACTCTCTCGATCGGCGGGGCCGGCGGGGCCGGCGAGACCGGCGGTACGGTTTCGGTGGATCTGTCGGCTCCCGTCAGCACAGCGGGGGATTGGGCGAACGGCGTTGTCGCGCAGTCGATCAGCGGCGGCGGCGGCAAGGCCGGAACCGCCGCCGCGAGCGGCACCGGGGTGTCCGATCAGGTCTCGATCGATCTGACGCATATCGTCGCCGGGAGGCAAGGCAGCGGCGGCGACGGCAACACCGCTACCGTGAATTTGGACCAGGGCAATCCGAACATCAGCACTGCCGGATTCGCTGCAGCAGCAGTGGTGGTCCAAAGCATCGGCGGCGGCGGCGGCATCGGCGTCGACGGCTCCGATCGCGCGACGGGCGTAATCGCGGTGGGACAGAGCCGCAGCGGCAATAAAGGCGCCGGCGGCGCCGGCGGTACGGCGCAGGTCATCGACACGAACTCCAATTCCACCACGATCGCCACCACCGGTCAGGCGGCCGACGGCGCGGTCCTGCAATCGATCGGCGGTGGCGGTGGGATCGCGGGTGCGGGCAGCAGCGTCTTCGACACGTCGTGGAGCCAGTCGGGAACGCTGAACCTTTCGGCGGGCGGCGGCGAGGACGCCGACGGTGTTGGCGGCACAGTGACGTTCACGTCCCAGACGAGCCTCGCGATTTCGACGACAGGCAACAATTCATCCGGAATCCTGGCGCAAAGCATCGGCGGCGGCGGCGGTATCGTCACCAGTCAGCCGGCCGCAAGCTCAGTGGACCTCTCCATTGGCGGCTGGAACAGCAGCGGCAATGGCGGATCCGTCACGGTGCAGAGCGGCCCGATCACCACATCAGGCATAGGGGCGCACGGCATCGTCGCGCAATCGATCGGCGGCGGCGGCGGCATCATCCGCCTCGTGAACGCAGCCGGAGACACTCCGCAATTGCAGGCGGACATGCCCTCCAACTTCAGGACCGGGCACGAGAGCACCGGCAATGGCGGCGCCGTGACCGTCACGATCAATCAGGGCGCTTCCATCAACGCTAGCGGCCCGGGCGCAATCGGCATTGTCGCGCAATCGATCGGCGGCGGCGGCGGGCTCATCCAGGACGGCAATGCGATCTATGCCGGCTCGGTCGACACCTCCACCAACAACTCGGGCGGAGGCATCACGATGAGTGTGAATGCTTCCGTTACCGCGACGGGCCAGAACGGAATCGGGATCTTCGCGCAAAGCACGGGCAGCGCTGCCGGGACGAAGAACGCTGCCGGCTCGACGGCTCGCACCGACGTGGTGATCAACAACTATGACAATGTCGGCACGACCGTGTCCGGCGGCACCGGATCGGGCGCCGCGGGTGTCTGGATCGACACGCCGGCGAACAGCCCGACGGCCTATGTGACGAATGACTGGGCCACCATCACCACGGCCAACGGATCCAGCGGCACGGCGATCACGGTCACCGGCGGCGGACAGGTCGCCGTCGCCAACAATTCCGGCACCATCGACGGCACCAACATCATCGGCACCATCACCGGGTCGATCTACACCAATGGCGGCCAGATCGACGGCTCCGGCACCTTCAATGCCGGCCCGATGATGGAGGCCGCGGATGTCGTCACCAGCGGCACCTTCAATCTCGGCCTGCCGGGCGAGCTGCGGAGCACCAGGGTGACGGGGAATTTCGTCCAGACCGGCGAAGGCCGGCTGGGCGTGACCGTCGACTCCCTGAACAAGGCGGCCGGCCATCTCCAGGTCGACGGCACGGCGACGCTCGACGGCAAGATCGTGCCGACGGTGCTGACGCTGCTGCCGGGCGCGCTGCCGGTGGTGACCGCGGGGCACCTCACCTCCACCGCCGACGGGCTCGACGCGCTGCTGTTCCACTGGGACACCGCCCAGTCGGGCAACACCCTGACGCTGGCGCCGCGCTCGGACTTCAAGCCCGGCGGCGTGGCCCTGAACGACAGCCAGTCCTCGCTGGCCGGCTATTACGGCCGGGCCTGGGACAATGGCGACAAGGCCTTCGCCACCCGCTTCGCCC
>NZ_JBFRCU010000191.1:0-2514 GCF_052113205.1 Inquilinus sp. YAF38
ACGGTCAGCGTCGGCGCGGACGGTCAGCGTCGGCGCGGTCGGCGCCGAGCGCACCATCACCAATGTCGCGGCGGGGCGGCTCTCGGCGACCTCGACCGACGCCATCAACGGCAGCCAGCTCTTCGCCACCAACCAGGCGATCACGGCCATCGCCGCCAGCACGCCGCTGCACTATTACAGCGTCAACGACGGCGGGGTGCAGAAGCCGAACTACACCAACAACGGCGCCACCGGGCTCGATTCCATCGCGGCCGGCCCGGGGGCTTCGGCCACCGGAGCCTATTCGACCGCGGTCGGGACGACCTCGAAGGCGACCGGCGACTGGGCGACGGCCCTCGGCCAGAATGCGAATGCGGCGGTGCAGCAGGCCACGGCCCTCGGCGCCGGCAGCCTCGCCAATGCCCAATTCGCGACCGCGACCGGCTTCCAGGCCATCGCGACGGGGGTGGCGTCCACGGCGACCGGCCTGCACGCCAACGCCTCGGCCCAGAACGCGATCGCGATGGGCAACGCGGCCACCGCCTCGGCCGCGGACAGCATCGCCGTCGGCACCAGCGCCGTCGCGACGGGGCCGTCGGGCGGCGCGATCGCGGTCGGCCTGAATGCCAACGCGACCGGCTCGTTCACGACCGCGGTCGGCACGGGCGCCAAGGCCAATGGCGATTGGGCGACGGCCTTCGGCCAGAATGCCAATGCGGGGGCCCAGCAGGCCACGGCTCTCGGCGCGGGCAGTCTCGCCACCGGCAATTTCGCCACCGCGACCGGCTTCCAGTCCATCGCGACGGGGGTGGCGTCCACGGCGGCCGGCCTGCACGCCAACGCCGCGGGGGACAACGCCATCGCGGTCGGCAACGCGGCGACCGCGTCGGTCGCAGACGCGCTGGCCCTGGGCAGCTCGGCCAACGCGACCGGCGGTAGCAGCATCGCGGTCGGCCGGATCAGCCAGGCGAGCGGCCTCAACGCCGTGGCACTGGGCGTGGGCACCAACGCCAGCGCCGACTCCGCCATTGCCCTGGGCAATGCCAGCACCGGGTCCGGCGCCTTGTCGGTGGCGATCGGCGCCGTGGCCAATGCATCGGCAGACGGAGCCATCGCCCTGGGCGGCAACACCAAGGCGGCGGCGGCCAACGCCACCGCGATCGGCAACGCCTCGCAGGCGCTGACGGCGTCGACCGTGGCGCTGGGCGACACCGCTACGGTGGCGGCGGCGGCCGGCCCCGGTTCGGTGGCGATCGGCCACAACTCGACGGTGAATGGTGGCACGGGTGCCGTGGCGATCGGTGAAGGCCAGGTCGTCAGCGGCGACGGCGCGGTCGCGATCGGCGACCCGAACACCGTCAGCGGTACGGGCGCCGTCGGCCTGGGCGCCAACAACACCGCCACCGGCACCGGCGCGCTGGCGCTGGGCAGCGGCAACACGGCGACAGGCCAGGGCTCGGTCGCGCTGGGCAATGCCAGCAGCGCGGCCGGCGCCGGCTCGCTCGCCTTCGGCGATGCGGCCTCGGCCACCAAGGCCAAGGACGTGGCGCTGGGCTCGGGCTCGGTGACGGCGGCCGCGGTCGGCACGACCAGCACGACGATTGCCGGCACGACCTACAACTTCGCCGGGACCACGCCGGGCAGCACCGTCAGCGTCGGCGATGTCGGCGCCGAGCGGACCATCACCAACGTGGCGGCGGGGCGGCTTTCGGCCACCTCGACCGATGCGGTGAACGGCAGCCAGCTCTTCGCCACCAATACGGCGGTCGACGACGTCGCCAGTCAGATCACCGACGTCACCGGCAAGCTGACGCACTACTACAGCGTCAACGACGGCGGCACGGCTGGGGGCAACTTCAACAATGACGGCGCCACCGGCGCCAACTCCCTGGCCGCGGGGGTCGGTGCCTCGGCGACGGGGGCGGAGTCAACGGCGGTCGGTTATAACGCCAACGCAGGCGCCGACGGCGCCACTGCCATGGGCAACGCCGCCAGCGCGACGGCGGGTGCCGCGATCGCTCTGGGCGTCAATGCCAATGCCTCCAGCCAATGGGCGACCGCGATCGGCACCAATGCGATCGCGAGCGACCAGGGTGCTGTCTCGATCGGCACCAACACGGTCGCAAGTGACCAGAGCGCGATCTCGATCGGCACCAACACCCAGGCTCTCGCCCTGACAAGCACGGTCCTGGGCACCAACAGCTCGGTGGCGGCGGCGGCCGGCGAGGGTTCGGTCGCGATCGGCACCAACTCGCAGGTGCTGGGCGGCGCCGGGGCGGTGGCGATCGGCCAGGGCCAGGTGGTGAACGGCGACGGCGCGGTCGCGATCGGCGACCCGAACACCGTCACCGGCACGGGCGCCGTCGGCCTGGGCGCCAACAACACCGCCACCGGCACCGGCGCGCTGGCGCTGGGCAGCGCCAACACCGCGACGGGCCAGGGCTCGGTCGCTCTGGGCAACGCCAGCAGCGCGGCCGGCGCCGGCTCGCTCGCCTTCGGCGACGCCGCCTCGGCGGTCAACGCCAAGGACGTGGC
>NZ_JBFRCU010000192.1:0-2340 GCF_052113205.1 Inquilinus sp. YAF38
GAGCCGCGCGAGTCCCTGGCCGAGAGCGAGCGCCTGGAGACCGAGCTCGAACCCGCCGAGGAGGCGGAGGAGCGGCGCGACCTGGACCCGGCCCTGCTGCCACGGGACTGGGACGGCGCCGCCGCCGCCGAGACCTCCGATTGCCTGCCCCCCGATCACGTACCCAACGCCCCTGCCGAAGCCGCGGCCGCTCGGCCCGAGCCCGACTGGCCTCGTCCATCGGCTGAATCCGACACCGGCCGGCCCTGGCCGAAGCCGTCGAAACCGGACAGCAGTTGAGGGCAAGCGTGGCACGACCGCGTAGGTTGGGTTCGCCTTCGAACCCAACATCTCGCCGCCGCGCCTCTGTTGGGTTCGCTTACCGCGAACCCAACCTACGAAGCCGTTTTGCCTTTCCACTCTCCCCCTCCCCTTGCGGGAGGGGGCAGGGGGAGGGGTCTGCGCGCGTCCGCGCCGCCGCCGCATGCCTACCCCAAAAAACTCGTCATCCCCGCGAACGCGGGGATCTCGTCACGCCAGATCGGCAAGAGATTCCCGCTTTCGCGGGAATGACGACAAAGAGTTGAGATGCCGTCCTGAACGACCAGCCCAGCCGGAGAGATGACGCGCTCGCCCCTACCGCCCCACCACCGTCTCCAGCACCTGGCCGCCACGCTGGACGGCGATGCGCCACGGACCGCGGGAGTTGCGCAGCGCCGTGTCCAGCGCCTCGGTGCTCTCCATCGCCTCGTCGTCGAGCCGCAGCAGCACGTCGCCCGGCTGCAGCCCCAGCCGCGCCGCGGGGCTGCGGGCGGCGACCGCGGTCACCACCACGCCCTTGCCCGAGTTGTTGAGCCGCATCTCCTCGACCACGGCCGGCGAGACATTGACCACGGTGGCGCCGGCCAGGGGCGAGCGGCCGCCGAGCACGCGCTCGTCGCGCGGCGGATCCTCCGGCGGCGCCTCGACCGGCAGCGCCAGCTCGGCCGTGTCCTTGCCGCGCCGCACCGTCAGTTTCGCCGTGGCGCCGAGGTCGAGGGTGGCAAGGCGGAAGCGCAGCGATTCCGGGTCGTCGACCGGATGACCGTCGACCGCGGTGACCACGTCGCCGACCTTGAGCCCGGCCCGCCCTGCCGGCCCCCGGGGGTCGACGCCGTTGACCAGAACGCCGGCCGGCCGGTCCAGGCCATAGGCCTCGGCCAGGCTGCGGTCGACCGCCTGGCCGTCGGCGCCGAGCCAGGGCCGCACCACCTTCTGCCCGGTCTCCGCCGCCCGCATCATGCTGCGCAGCATGTTGGCCGGGATGGCGAAGCCGATGCCGAGCGACCCGCCGGTGCGGCTGTAGATCGCCGTGTTGATGCCGACCAGCCGGCCCTTCATGTCGATCAGGGCGCCGCCCGAATTGCCCGGATTCACCGCCGCATCGGTCTGGATGAAGAAGTCGTAGTCGGAGATGCCGACGGCCGTGCGGGCAATCGCCGAGACGATGCCCATGGTCACGGTCTGGCCGACGCCGAACGGGTTGCCGATCGCCAGCACCAGGTCGCCGACCTCGAGCGCGTCGCTGTCGCCGAGCGGCAGCGACGGCAGCGACCGGCCGGCGAGATCCTTCAGCTTGAGGAAGGCAAGGTCGGTGCGCTCGTCCGACAGCACCAACTCGGCCTCGTATTCGGTGCGGTCGGACAGCACCACGGTGATCTGGTCCGCGTCCTTGATCACATGGTGGTTGGTGACCACGAGCCCGCCGGCCCCGACCAGGACGCCGGAGCCCAGCGAGTTCTCGACCCGCTGCCGCGGCCGCCCGCCCGGCATGTCGTCACCGAAGAAGCGCTGGAAGAACGGGTCGTCGAACAGCGGGTTCGCCCGCTCGACCACCATGTGGCGGGCATAGATGTTGACCACGGCCGGCGCCGCGCTGCGCACCAGCGGCGCGAAGCTGAGGTCGATCTCGGCCCGGCTGGTCGGCACCACCGGCTCCGCCATGGCCGGCCCGGCCAGCAGCAGCAGCACCGACGCCGCAGCGCCTGCGAAACGCAACATCCTTCCTCCATCCGCCGTCATGGCCGTGGGTCTAGCCGAAGCCGCCCGCCGCCGTCCATGAGCCGGCATGCCGCGGAGGGGACGGTTCCGACGCGTCGCCCTCTCCCGCAATTCGATTTGCGCATCTTAGATCGGGCCCTTTTTCAGTCCCCCCTCCCCTTGCGGGAGGGGGGCAGGGGGAGGGGTCTGCGCGCGTCCGCGCGCGAATGGGCAAAGAACCGAACTCACCGTCTGCGCCCGCTTGCGACAACCAAGACCGAGTCAAGCCGAGAGAACCCCCTCCCCCTAGCCCCCTCCCGCGAGGGGAGGGGGGACTCAAAT
>NZ_JBFRCU010000193.1:0-2280 GCF_052113205.1 Inquilinus sp. YAF38
GGCGAACCGCGCGGCCTCGGCATCGGGGCCGGGCAGGCTGACCGGCACCAGCACCGGCTCAGCCTCCTGCGGTTCCGGCGCCGGGCGCGTCACCTCCTGCAGGGCGTCGGCCCAGGGGTCGAGCGGCGGCGCCGGCTCGGGCAGGCGCGGCACCGCGGCGAAGGCGGAGCCGAAGAAAGCCCGCGTCGGGTTGGCCGTCAGGCCGGGGGAGGATGCCGGGGGCGCCTCGGCCAGGCGCCGCGTCGTGGCGATAGCGGGCTGCGGCCGCACCGCTTCCGCCGGGTCGACCACATGTGCAGGCTCGACCGCGATCCCGGCGAGATCGACGGCGATGACGGGCGGCGATGCCGGGCGCGTTGAATCGATCGCGATCGCGCCGCCGAGGGCGGCAGCCCCGACAAGCGCGATCGACAGAAGAAGGAGGCCCTTCGACGTCATGCCCGGCCTCCCCCTCTTCGGCGCGTGGGGCGGAGCCCATCCGGGCGCACTCCGCCCGGCGCCGCCGGGAGACGGGGCAACGCTCTGCGCCGGCGATCGGGCCCGGGATTCATCTCGTTGAAACCCGGAACACCGACCGCCCAAGTGCATTTCATTGCGGTCACGGGGAGCGCGGGTATCATGGCGCGCGCTGCGAGTCCAGACCGACGGAAGGCCATATGTCCCGCAAAACCGCTGAAATCCGCCGTTCCGCCTGGGTTCGCCCGGCCCGCTTTTTCGCTTTTTTTGTCGCGATTGCCGCCTTTCCGGCGCTGGCGCAGGACAAGCCCGCCGCCGAGTCGGCGCCGAAAGAAGCGATCGACATCGAGCTGAACAAGCTTGAGCCCGGCAACAATGGCTGCCGCGCCTTCATGGTCATGCACAACGGCACCGGCCGGAGCTACAGCAACCTGCAGCTCGACCTCGTGGTGTTCGACCCGAAGGGCATCATCGTCGACCAGCTGGCCGTGGACATGGCCCCGCTGAGCGCGGGCAAGACCATGGTCAAGGTGTTCGAGATCGCTGGTCATGATTGCGGTAGTTTCGGCCGTGTGCTGTTGAACGACGTGTTGACGTGCAAGGCGGGAGAGGCAGCGGTCGAACGCTGCATCGATCTATTGGTTCCCACCAGCCGGGCGGCGATCGGTTTCATCAAGTAAAGAAGGCCGGATCATGGCGGTCGACCCGCAGATCATTGCGATGCTTGAGCGGATCGCCGCTGTTACCGGCGACACAGCGCCGGCAGAGCGCCTGGCGCCGGCCGAAGCGCGGCGCGCCATGACCGCGGTGCTGCCGCTGTTGAACGAGCACGCGCCCGCCGTGGCGCGGGTCGAGGACCGCACCCTGCCGGGTGCTGAGGGGCCGATCGCCGCACGCATCTACGATCCCGGCACGTCCGATCCCTCGCCCGCCATCGTCTACATCCATGGCGGCGGCTGGGTGCTGGGCGACCTGGACAGCCATGACGGCGTGTGCCGGGAGCTGGCGCAGCGCTCCGGCCTCAAGGTGGTCAGCCTCGGCTACCGGCTGGCGCCGGAGCATCCGTTCCCGGCCGCGCTCGAGGATTGCGTCGCTGCGGTGCGCTGGCTCGCCGCCCGGGGCCGCGACTGGGGCATCGACCCCGCCCACCTGGTGATCGCCGGCGATTCCGCCGGGGCCAACCTGTCACTCGCCACCCTGCTGGCGCTGCGCGACGCCGGCGAGCAGCCGCTGCGCGCGGCGGCGCTGGTCTATGGCGTGTTCGCGCCCGACCACGACACGCCATCGCATCTGGCTTATGGCGGCGACAACCGCTATTTCCTGTCGACTGCCGAGATGGAGTGGTTCTGGGGCCGTTATGTCCCGGCCGGCATCGACCGGCGCACGCCGCTGGCCGCGCCGCTCTACGCCGATCTCGCCGGCCTGCCGCCGCTGTACCTGACCGCGGCGGAATACGATTGCCTGAGGACCGACAGTGAACAGCTCGCCTACCGCCTGGCCCTGGCCGGGCAACCGCACGAATTCCGGCTGTGGCGCGGCATGATCCACGCCTGTCTGCACATGGCCGGCAATGTCGAGGCGATGCGCGCCGAGATCGACCATCTGGCCGCCTTCCTGCGCCGGCAGGCGACGGCATGAGCCGCCCGCCTCGCCCACCGAAACCCGGCGTCGGACGCGCGCGCGGCCTCGGCCGATCCTCCGAGACCGGCGACGAACAGCGCCCGCCGCGCGGACGCAAGCCCGCCGGCGGGGCCGGAGCCCAGGCCGAGCGGCCGGCACGCGATGCCCGGCGCTCCGACAGGCCGTCCCGCGGAGCCCCTGCGG
>NZ_JBFRCU010000194.1:0-2191 GCF_052113205.1 Inquilinus sp. YAF38
CGATGGACGTGCTGTCGAGCCAGGCCAACCTGGCGGGCTACCGGGCGGTCCTGGAGGCGGCGTCGGTGTTCGGCCGGGCCTTCCCGATGATGATGACGGCGGCGGGCACGGTGCCGCCGGCGCGGGTGCTGGTGATGGGCGCGGGCGTGGCCGGGCTGCAGGCGATCGCGACGGCGCGTCGGCTGGGGGCGGTGGTGTCGGCGACCGATGTGCGCCCGGCGGCGAAGGAGCAGGTGCAGTCTCTGGGCGCCAGCTTCGTCGCGGTCGAGGACGAGGAGTTCAAGGCGGCCGAGACGGCGGGCGGCTACGCCAAGGAGATGTCGGCGGAGTACCGGGCCAAGCAGGCGGTCTTGATTGCCGAGACGATCAAGAAGCAGGACATCGTCATCTGCACCGCGCTGATCCCCGGCCGCAAGGCGCCGGTGCTGATGGATGAGGCGATGGTGCGGTCGATGAAGCCGGGCTCGGTGATCGTCGACCTGGCGGCGGAGCGGGGCGGCAACTGCGCCCTGACCCGGCCGGGCGAGGTGGTGGAGGATGGCGGCGTGACCATCGTCGGCCACAAGAACGTCCCGGCCCGGATCGCGACCGATGCCTCGGCGCTCTACGCCCGCAATCTCGTCGCCTTCCTGACGCCGCTGGTCGACAAGGACAGCAAGGCGCTGAAGGTGGACGGATCGGACCAGATCGTGGCGGCGACGCGGCTGACCTCAGGGGGCCGCGTGGTGCATCCGGGCTTCGGCGGCCAGGCCGAGCAGGCGGCGTAGGGGAGCGGGCAGATGGCGACAGAGGAACTCGCGCAAGGCGCGCAAGGGCTGGCGGAGGCGGCGCGGGGCCTGGCCGACCAGGCCCAGGCGCTGGCGGTGCAGGCCCAGGCATCGGCCGCGGCGGTGCCGGCGGGGGAGCASGGCTTCTTCCTGACCGGTCTGACGGTGTTCGTGCTGGCCTGCTTCGTCGGCTACTACGTGGTGTGGCGGGTGACGCCGGCGCTGCAYTCGCCGCTGATGAGCGTGACCAACGCGATCTCCTCGGTGATCGTGGTCGGCGCGCTGATCGCGGCGGGTCCTGCGGTGATCGGGGCGTCGAGCSTGCTSGGCGCGCTGGCGGTSYTGCTGGCGTCGGTGAACATCTTCGGGGGCTTCCTGGTGACGCGCCGGATGCTGGCGATGTACCGGAAGAAGGGCTGATCCAGCCCGTACAGGCGACAATCCGAGACGAGAAGTGCGAGGGGACGCGATGACGAGCCTGGCGGTGCTGGCGTATCTGGTGGCGGCGGTGTGCTTCATCATGGCGCTGCGGGGCCTGTCGAGCCCGGTGACCAGTCGGCAGGGCAACCTGTTCGGCATGGYSGGGATGGCGATCGCGGTGGCGACGACGCTKATCCTGGTGCCGCAGGTGCGGAACTACTGGCTGATCGTGCCGGCGATCGCGATCGGCGGCGGCATCGGCTATGTGGTGGCGCAGCGGATCCAGATGACGGCGCTGCCGCAGCTGGTGGCGGCGTTCCACAGCCTGGTCGGGCTGGCGGCGGTGTGCGTGGCGGCGGCGGCGTTCCTGGACCCCGCGGCCTACAATATCGGCACGCCGGGCGCGATCCATGTCGGCAGCCTGATCGAGATGGCGCTGGGGGCGGCGATCGGGGCGATCACCTTCACCGGCTCGCTGGTCGCCTTCGCCAAGCTGCAGGGGCTGGTCACGGGCAAGCCGCTGGTGTTCCCGCTGCAGCACCCGCTGAACGCCGGCCTCGGCCTCCTGATCATCCTCCTGATCGTGTGGATGTGCGCCGGCCAGTCCGGCGCGGCGTTCCTGCTGCTGATCCTGGTGGCGCTGGCGCTCGGCTTCCTGCTGATCCTGCCGATCGGCGGGGCGGACATGCCGGTGGTGGTGTCGATGCTGAACAGCTACTCCGGCTGGGCGGCGGCGGGCATCGGCTTCACCCTGCAGAACAACCTTCTTATTGTCACCGGCGCGCTGGTCGGGTCGTCGGGCGCCATCCTCAGCTACATCATGTGCAAGGGGATGAACCGGTCGATCATCAACGTGATCCTGGGCGGCTTCGGCGGCGATTCCGGCGCCGCGGCGGCCGGCGGCCCTGCGGGCGACCGTGCGGTGAAGCAGGGATCGGCGGAGGACGCGGCCTTCGTGATGAAGAATGCCCGCTCGGTGATCATCGTGCCGGGCTACGGCATGG
>NZ_JBFRCU010000195.1:0-2187 GCF_052113205.1 Inquilinus sp. YAF38
GGACTGCGCGAGATCCCGTGTCTGCGCAGCAGCACTGCGTGCCGCAGCGCGCACGGGATGACGGCTGATTGATGAGGTTTCGACCTCACACCCACACGTCGTTCTGCGCCGTCCTTTCCCCGCCCTCGTGGCCGGTGTTGAGGGTGCCGCGGGGCTCGATCAGCATCAGCTTGACCTCGCCTTCGGCGCAGGGCTTGTGCTCGATGCCCTTCGGGACGACGAACATCTCGCCCGGGCCCAGCCGCACGGCGCCGTCGCGGAAGTCGATGCGCAAGGTGCCCTCCAGCACCAGGAAGGCCTCGTCGGTCTCCGCATGGTGGTGCCAGAGGAAGTCGCCCTCGAGGCGGACGATCTTGAACTGCAGCTCGTTCATCTCGGCGACCACGCGCGGCTGCCATTGGTCGGTGAACAGGCTGAACTTCTGCGCCAGGTTGATCGGGGCATAGGGCATCGGGGGCTCCTTTCGGGTGGACCGCAGATGTGGCCCGGCCGGCCCGCAGGATCTTGTATCGCCGTGCGGCCACAGCCCGGCCCCGCGCAACAATCGCTTGGCGGCGCCGCCGGAGATGGCGAGGATGCGCGCCATGGACGCACCGACCCTGACCTATCCCCACCCCACGGCGCTCGAGCCCGGCGTGCCGGTGGAGGTGGCGCCCGGCCTGCTGTGGCTGCGCTTCCCGCTGCCGATGGCGCTGAACCACGTCAACCTCTGGCTGATCGCAGACGACAATGACGGCTGGCTGCTGGTCGACGCCGGCATCGGCAATGCCGCCTCGCGCGAGATCTGGGAGAGCCTCCTGGCCGGGACGCTCAAGGACAAGCCGATCCGCCGGGTGCTGGTCACCCACATGCATCCCGACCATATCGGCCTGGCCGGCTGGCTGTGCGAGCGCTTCCGGGCGCCGCTGACCATGACGCTGGCGGAATACGCCACGGCCCGCGCCACCTGGTCGGACGACCGGCCCGAGGTGGCGGCCGCGCATGCCGCCTTCTACCGCGCCGCCGGGCTGCCGGCCGATGCGGCGGAGATGGTGGAGGCGCGCGGCAACGTCTATCGCCGCGGCGTCTCGCCGATCCCGGTGGCGGCCCGCCGCATCCGCGACGGCGACTCGCTGGCGATCGGCGGCCGGACCTGGCGGGTGATCGTGGGCGAGGGCCATTCCRGCGAGATGGCCTGCCTGTACGACGCCGAACGCGGGATCCTGATCTCGGCCGACCAGGTGCTGCCGAAGATCAGCCCGAACGTGTCGGTCTGGCCGTCGGAGCCCGATTCCGACCCGCTGGCGGATTTCCTGCGCAGCCTGGCCGTGCTGCGGCAATTGCCGGCGGAGACGCTGGTGCTGCCCTCGCATGGCCTGCCCTTCTTCGGCCTGACCGAGCGGATCGACTGGCTGGCCGCGCATCACGCGGAGCGGCTGGCCCTGACCCGCGAGGTCTGCCGCGCCCCGGCGACGGTGGCCGAACTGATGACGGCGATGTTCCACCGCGCGCTGGACCGGCAGCAGATGATGTTCGCGGTGGGCGAGGCGACCGCCCATCTGAACCGCCTGGTCGCCGCTGGCGACCTGGCCCGGGACACTGGGGCGGACGGGGTGTGGCGGTTTCGGCGGGTCTGACCGCCTGAGAAGAGAGGGGTGGAGAAGAGAGAAGGGACCTCAATTCTCTTCCTCTTGATCGTCATTCCCGCGAAAGCGGGACTCTCTATCCGGAAGGCGTGACGAGATCCCCGCTTTCGCGGGGATGACGAGGTTTTGAAGAGGCCAAACGCGCGCAGACGCGCGCAGCCCCTCCCCCAGCCCCTCCCGCAAGGGGAGGGGGAGAGTGGAAGGCTGGGCCGGCTGGGAATGAACGGGCGTGAGCCACGCGGCGGCGATCAGCTGCCGTCCGGCGCGTGTTCCGGGCTGTCCGGCTCGTCCTCCGGGTCGTCGTCGTCCTCGTCCGGTTCTTCCACCCAGGGCGTCCCGTCCAGCCGGGTGCGGGTGTCGTTGTCGAACCAGTAGAACGGGCCGCCCATGATGGACTGCTTGCGCGAATAGCGGGCGTAGTCCCGTCCGGTGCGCGGCCAGAAGCGCAGCCCGTGCTCGTCGTTCACGCTGTCATCCTTGGCCGGCGCCTGGGCCGTGGCATCCGGGTCGGCCATCAGGATGAATTCGGGCTGGACGTCCATGTCGCGGCAGAGCCGGAGGA
>NZ_JBFRCU010000196.1:0-2149 GCF_052113205.1 Inquilinus sp. YAF38
CACCCCGACGACGGAATCGACCAGGCAGAACGCCTCCAGCGCCGGGTCGGCGGCCAGCGCCGCCAGCACCGAGCGCATCGCCGCGGCGTCGACCAGCTGGTTGGCGATCAGGATCCGCTTCACCCCGTAGCGGCGGCAGACCTCGAATTGCTGGGCGGTGGCGACGGTGATGCCCCAGGAGCCGTTGGCGAGCTGCAGGTCGAACAGCTGCGGGCTCATCGTCGTCTTGCCGTGCGGCGCCAGGGCGACGCCGGTCTCGGCCAGGATGTCGCGCATCCAGCGGGCGTTGCGCTCCAGCACCGACCGCTTCAGCAGCGCCTGCGGGAAGGGCAGGTCGCCGGACAGCGCGTTCCAGCCCTGGTCGCCGATGCTGCGGAACGGGATCGGCCTGAGGTCGGGCGGCAGGCCCTTGCTGGCGCCATCGATGGCGGAGTCGAGGATCGGGTCGAGGGCGAGGACGGACGCCTGCATGACGGGGCTTCCTTCAGATGCGGCGGCCGGAGGCCGCGTCGAACAGATGGGCGTGGGCGGCGAGGGGGGCGAGCGGGACGATGTCGCCCGGCACCACCCGGCGGCGGCCATGGATCACGRCGGCGACGCGGGTGCCGGCCAGGGTGCCGTAGAGATGGGTCTCGGCGCCGGTCGGCTCGACCAGATCGATCGTCACCGGCACGCCGTTGCCGTCCTCGGCCAGGCTGAAATGCTCCGGCCGCACGCCCAGCAGCACCGGCTGGTCGTCGGCGGCGGCGCGGTCGGGGGCGGGCAGGCGGGTGCCGTCCTCGGCATCGACCGCCGGCCCGCCGGCGCCGCGGCGGTAGCGGCCGGGCAGGAAGCTCATGGCCGGGGAGCCGAGGAAGCCGGCGACGAAGGTGTTGGCCGGCAGGTCGTAGAGGTCGAGCGGCACGCCCTGCTGCTCGATCCGGCCGCCATTCATCACCACGATGCGGTCGGCCAGCGTCATCGCCTCGATCTGGTCGTGGGTGACGTAGACGATGGTGGTGCCGAGGCGGCGGTGCAGCGCCTTGATCTCGGTGCGCATCTGCACCCGCAGCTTGGCGTCGAGGTTCGACAGCGGCTCGTCGAACAGGAAGACGGCGGGGTCGCGCACGATCGCCCGGCCCATGGCGACGCGCTGGCGCTGGCCGCCGGACAGCTGGCGCGGCAGCCGCTCGAGATAGTCGAACAGGTTGAGGATCCCGGCGGCCTTGCCGACCTTGGCCTCGATCTCCGGCTTCGGCTCGCCGCGCAGCCTGGGGCCATAGGCGATGTTCTGCCGGGCGGTCATGTGCGGGTACAGCGCGTACGACTGGAACACCATGGCGATGTTCCGCTTCTGCGGCGGCACGTCGTTGGCGCGGGTGCCGCCGATCAGCAGGTCGCCGCCGGAGATGGTCTCCAGCCCGGCGATCATGCGCAGCAAGGTGGATTTGCCGCAGCCGGACGGTCCGACCAGGACGACGAACTCGCCATCGGCGATGTCGAGGTCGACCGCATGGACCACCTGCGTCTCGCCGTAGCGCTTCACCACTCCGTCCAGCCGCACCGTCGCCATGGATCAGAACTCCTCCAGCGTGAGCTCCCCGGCCATCACCCGGTTGCCGGCGGTCAGGCCGCCATCGACCGGCAGCATGGCGCCGGTGATGAAGCCGGCCAGCTCGTCCGAGGCCAGGAAGGCCACGGCCTTGGCGATGTCCGCCGGCTCGGCCACCCGCTGCAGCGGATACCATTTGCGCAGGGATTCGAAGATCTCCGGCTTCCGGTCGACGCGCTCCTGCCAGATCGGGGTGCGGACGGTGCCGGGGCAGATCACATTGGCGCGGATGCCGAACGGGCCGTATTCCACCGCCAGGGCCCGGGTGTAGCTGATCAGCCCGGCCTTGGCGGCGCTGTAGGCCGGGTGGCCCAGCGCCTGCAGCCCGTTGACGCTGCTGATGTTGACGATGCTGCCGCGGCGCCGCTCCTTCATGCCGTCGATCACCGCGGCGACGACGTGATAGGGGCCGTTCAGGTTCAGCTCGACATCCGCGGCCCAGGTCTCGGCGGTGGTCGTGGCCAGGCTGCCGCGCTCGCCGCCGCCGGCATTGTTGACCACGATTTCGACCGGGCCGGCGCAAGCGACCGCCGCCTCGATGGCGGCGCGGGTGGCGCC
>NZ_JBFRCU010000197.1:0-2145 GCF_052113205.1 Inquilinus sp. YAF38
TTCACCAACAACGAAGCCGAGCGCGATGCCCGGATGATGAAACTCCGACAGAAAATCTCCGGCGGGTTCCGCACATCTCAAGGCGCAGACAACTTCGCCACGCTCCGCACCCTCATCGGCACCGCTCGAAAGCGCGGATGGAACCTGCTCGAAACACTGTCATCCTGCCCAACACAACTCATCCATAACCTCAACTCCGCCTAATCACGCCTGCACCTGGGCAGTTACCGCTGCGCTCGCAATGACGGTTTTGGCAGTAGACCCGCCAACCCTTACCGTCATCGCGAGGCGCGCAGCGCCGTGGCGATCCAGGCCAGCGCCGCCTCATGCGGCGGGACTGGATTGCTTCGCTGCGCTCGCAATGACGATTCTGGGGGGTATCTCCGCAACTCACCACCGTCATCGCGAGCCCCGCAGGGGCGTGGCGATCCAGCCTGCAGCCGTCTGTGCAGTGAGGTGATTCTCGACCTTTTCGTGAGATCGCCCACTACCGGCGTGGCCTATCTGCAGCCGAATTGAGGAGGCATATAGGACCACCGACGGCACGAGGCTCCGCCCGCCGGGCCTGTCTCACGCCTTCGCGTCCTTGTCCCGCATCGCGGCCTCGCCGGCGTCCGACGCCTCGACCCATTTCTTGTCGGGTGCGGCGCTCTCATCGTAGTTGTCGTGCCAGTTCCACCATTTGTAGGTCGGGGTCTGGGGATAGCCCTCGGGCGAATCCTCCCACACCTCCTGCCGGCCCAGCGGCGTGATGTCGAGGTAGTTCCAGGTGCCCCCCATCTGCTCGTCGCCGCGGTTGTTGACGAAATAGGTGCGGAACACGCGGTCGCCGTCGCGGTAGAACACGTTCGTGCCGTGCCACTCGTCCACGCCGAAATCGGCGTCGAAGCTGTCGGTGACGGTGAACCACGGGATCTCCCAGCCCATCCGCGCCTTCAGCCGCGCGATGTCCGCCTGGGGCGCCCGCGAGACAAAGACCAGGGTGGTGTCGCGGGCGTTCAGATGGGCGACATGGGCGACCTGGTCGGCCACCATCGAGCAGCCCCGGCAGGCGTGGTCGGGCCAGCCGAACACCCCGGGCTCGAAGAAGGCGCGGTAGACGATCAGCTGGCGCCGGCCGTCGAACAGGTCGAGCAGGCTGGCCTTGCCCGCCGGCCCCTCGAAGGCGTAGGTCGCGTCCACGGCCATCCACGGCATCCGCCGGCGCTCGGCGGCCAGGGCGTCACGGGCACGCATCTGGGCCTTCTCCTTCACCAGCAACTGCTGGTGGGCGGCCTCCCACGCTTCCGGCGACACGACGGGGGGCGTCTGCATGGCGGACTCGGTCCGTCCGGTCTCGGCTGATCTGGTCATGGCTGTCTCCGAATTCGGGCGAGGCCCCGCGGCTGTGGCGCAGGGCCGCTCATCGCTCGGTGTTGATGGTGAGATAGAGTGACGCCGGGCCGTGGACAGCGGGAGTGACAAGTGTGGCGCGAGTCCCGTGCCGCCCGCGGACGAGTCGTAAACGCAATGTTCATTGCGCCGCCCCTTGCTCTTCGTTCATGCTACGTTCCATGGAGCCCGCACCAGCAGATCTCGACGTCCAGGCCTTCTGCCGCAGCCTTGCGTTGCAGCAGATCCAGATGCTCACGCGCCTGGCCGAGATCGCCATGCAACTGGCCGAGGGCGAGGGCGTCCGCGCCGTCGCGGCCCAGGCCCGCGCCGCCCAGCCCAAGGCCGACGAGGCCGCGGTGCAGGCGGCCCGGTCCGAGGCGCAGGAGGCCGGGATGGCCTTCAGCCGCTTCTCCCGCACCGTGCAGCGCTCGCTCGCCCTGCGCAGCCGCGCCGCCGATCACCTCTGCGCCCGCGATAAGGCGCAGGCTGCCGACCGCGCGGCCGCCCACGAGGCCCGCCGCGACCGCCACCGCGGCGAGGTCGAGGATGCGCTGCGCGGTATGATCTGGGATCAGGTCGAGGATCAAGCCCGCGTCGACGCCCTGCACGCCGAGCTTGAGGAGCGGATCCRGGAYCTCTACGACGACGAGGTGTCGGTCGAGGACCGGCCGCCCGGCTCGGTGATGGCGGGGCTGGCCTGCGGCCTCGGCCTCGCYGAGGAATGGCGCCGCTGGGCCACCGGCTGGCCCGGCACGCCGTGCCCGGCCCGGC
>NZ_JBFRCU010000199.1:0-1975 GCF_052113205.1 Inquilinus sp. YAF38
GACCAGCCGGGCACGGACGGCCACCGCCTCGTCGAGCCGCGCCGGGCTCAGCTCGGCATCGCGCAGCCGGGCGGTCAGGGCGGCGATCTCGCCGTCCCTGGCCTCGATCACGGCCCGCAGCGCCGCCACCTCGTCGACCGGCGCGGCCGGTGCGACCGGCGCGGCGACGGCGGTCCAGGCGTCCCCGATCCGGCAGGCCGGTCCGGCCCGGGCCGCGTCGACCACCGCCAGATGGTTGGCCCGGATCCGGCGCTGCACGGCGTCATACGCCTCGCCCGCCGGCGTGGTGCCGGGCGTCCAGTCGATCTCGGCGGCATAGCCGACGCTGAGCTGCCGCTTGCCGGCGATGACGGCGTCGACCGCCGCACGGTCCATCAGCACCAGCGGCACCCGGATATAGTCGCCGTCCCGCGCCACCTCGCCGCCGACCTGGCCGACGCTGTGCGCCTTCCAGTTGGCGGCGGTGACCGGCTCGACCGGATGGTCGAGCGTGACCGGGCGGTGCGCCATCGACGCCAGGGCGTCGGCGGCGAACACCTCCTCCTCCGGCCGCCAGACCCGCACGGCGGCGAGGTCGGTGCGCCCCATCTCGGCGCCGCTATAGGTCTGGACGCCGGTGCGGGCGATGCGGGCGGCCGCGACCAGATAGCCGTCCTGCGTGGTGCGCCGGTCGCCGACCAGCGTCACCGTATCGGTGATGAGCATGGGATCTCCGTTGTGATGTGGCGGTGCCATCGCAAGTCGACCGCCAATAACCAACCGTCATCCCCGCGAAAGCGGGGATCTCGTCACGATCGATCTGAAAGAGATTCCCGCTTCCGCGGGAATGACGACCAGGAAGGGCGGCAATTTACGATCGGGACGTCCCCTCGCCGGCCTCGGCATAAGAGATCGTTTCGAAATGCGCTGTGAGTCGGATGGCGGTGGTTTCGAGAACCGGCGCGCAGCGGACGTTTGGGTCCGTGAGCACCGGAAGCGGAGAAACCGCCGTCAGGCGGCCGCGCCAGTAGCGTTTCCAAACGGTCTCTAAGCGGCCTCGATGCCGGGATAGAGGCCGTCCTCGACCACCTGGTTGCGCACAGCCCGGGCCAGCACCTCGGGCGGGATCAGCCCGGACGCGGCATAGAGCGCACTGGTCTCGGCCTTGGTCTTGCCGATCGCCGCCGCCTCCTCCGCCCCGAGTTGCCACAGCGGCGCCCATTCGGACCGGATCTCCGGCGGCCGGGTGCCGAGCGCGCTCAGGATCAGCGCCTCGTCCAGCCGGCGCAGCGCCGGGCCAAGCGTCACCCGCTGCTCCGCCGCGATCCGGTCGTAATAGTTGCGGATGTCGCTCTCGCCGGTCGCGTTCAGCCCGGCCGGGGCCTGGCCGAGCAGCCGGGTGGCCGGGATGTCGGCGGCGCCGGCGGCGATCTGCAGGTATTGCTGCATGATCTCGGGCAGCTGGGCGAAGCTCAGCTGCTTGCGGTCCCACTCCTCCTCCTTGTCGATCACCAGGGCGTTCACCAGCCCCTTCATCGTGTTGGCGAGGGTGAAGCGTTCGACCAGCCGCTTGGCATAATCGGCCTGGGCCAGGCTCTGGGTCAGCCGCGGGACGCGGATGACGTCCAGCTTGGCCTCGTGGATCAGCGTCGCCACCCCCTGGGCGGCGAGGCCGGCGTGGCGGATCGCGTCCATCACCGCCTGCAGCACGCTGTCGCCCCAGCCGTCGGTGCCGACCCCGTCCGGCAGCTCGGCGCCGGGCAGCCGCACCACCCGGCTCGGATGCAGCCGCACGCCCCGCTGCCCTGCAGACGCCACCTGATACCAGCCGGGCTCGCCGAAGCCGGGCGACAGCACATCGCGGTCGATCTCGCCGGGCGCGATCTCCCAGCGATGCATGACGTGCAGGTAGCGCAAGGCCCCGCGGCCCAGCGGCGGCAGCGGCTGCGCCGGGTCGCCGTCGCCGGCGCCCAGCACCAGGGCCGCGCCGCCATAC
>NZ_JBFRCU010000200.1:0-1934 GCF_052113205.1 Inquilinus sp. YAF38
CGTTCTGCCTGGTCGATTCCGTCGTCGGGGTGCGCCGGCTGGCCGAGGCCGCCCGGACGACCCCGCCGCAGCGCCMGCTGGGCCTGCTGGTCGAGCTCGGCATGGCCGGCGGCCGCACCGGCTGCCGCACCGCCGCCGAGGCGCTGGAGGTCGCCCGCGCCGCCGCCGACGCTCCTGGTCTCGCCCTGCGCGGCGTCGAGGGCTATGAGGGGCTGGTCGTCACCAAGGACGCGGCGGCGGACGAGATCGCCGTGACCGGCTTCCTCGACCGGCTGGCGGCGCTGGCGGCGGAGATCGACCGCGCCGGGCTGTTCGCCGCCAACCTGCCTGCCGGCATGCCGGTGCTGCTGAGCGCCGGCGGCTCGGCCTATTACGACATCGTCGCCCGCAGGCTGGCCGAGGTCCGGCTGTCGCGCCCGACCCAGGTGGTGGTGCGCAGCGGCTGCTACCTGACCCATGATTCCGGCCAGTACACCCGGCTGTTCCAGCATGTCGTCCGCCGCATCCCGGCCGATTGGCGCCGCCACGGCGACCTGGAGCCGGCGCTGGAGGTCTGGTCGATGGTRCAGTCGCGGCCGGAGCCCGGGCTGGCCCTGCTGACCATGGGCAAGCGCGACGTGTCCTACGACATCGAGCTGCCGATCCCGACCCTGTGGCGCCCCGCCGGCGCCGCCGTCTCGCAGCCGGTGCCGGCCGGCGCCGTGCTCACCTCCATGAACGACCAGCACGCCTATCTGAAGCTGCCGGACGGCTTCGACCCGCAGGTCGGCGACCTGGTCTGCTGCGGCATCTCCCATCCCTGCACCACCTTCGACAAATGGCAGGTGATGATGGTGGTGGAGGACGACTACCGCGTCTCGGGCGCCATCCGGACGTTCTTCTGATGGGAACGAACCGCCTTCCCGCTCTTCCCAACCTGTCATGCCCGGGCTTGACCCGGGCATCCAGAGTCTGTCGAGACCCTCTGGATTGCCGGGTCAAGCCCGGCAATGACAATAATAGGATCGGGGACGGTATGGGGGAGCTACAGCCCCGTGCGGACGTACTACGTCTACATCATGGCCAGTTGGCGGAACGGGACGCTCTACGTCGGCGTGACCGGCGATCTGGCCCGCCGAGTGTATCAGCATCGGACGGGCGAAGTGGACGGCTTCACCAAGCGCTATGCGGCGAAGATGCTCGTCCATGTCGAGGCCTTCGACCGGGTCGAGAAAGCGATCCAGCGCGAGAAAACCCTCAAGCATTGGCCGCGCCGCTGGAAGATCGCTCTGATCGAGCAGGAGAATCCAGAGTGGCGGGATCTGTACGAGGATCTCACCTAGGCCAGAGCACTTCTGGCGATAGCTCCTGGATGCCCGGGTCAAGCCCGGGCATGACAGCTTTGGGTTTGGTTGAAGGGTTCCCTCATCTGTCATTGCCGGGCTTGACCCGGCAATCCAGAGACTGTCGCAGCCTTCTCCGGCTCCATCCCTGCAAGGCCAGCCCTTCCCACCTCCGCGAGCCCCTCTGATGGCCTATGTGGTCGACATCGTCTCGCGCCTGCGGCGGATGGAGGCCTCGCTGCGGCCGTCCGAGCAGCGGGTGGCGGAGGCGGTGCTGGCCGATCCCGGCTTCGCCACCCGCGCCAGCATCGCCGAGCTGGCGCGGCGCGCCCGGGTCAGCGAGCCCTCAGTCACCCGCTTCTGCCGCGCTTTGGGCTGCGAGAATGTGCGCGACTTCAAGGTAAGGCTGGCGCAGAACCTGGCCGTCGCCAGCCCTTATCTGGAACGGCGGCCGCAGGCGGGCGCGCCGCCGGACGATGTCGCCCAGTTGGCCGACCGGGTGCTGGACAGCGTGATCGAGGCGGTGACCGCCGTCCGCAACCAGCTCGACCCGCAGCCGCTGCGCCAGGCGATCGAGGCGATCGCGCGGGCCCGGCGGCTCGACATCTACGG
>NZ_JBFRCU010000201.1:0-1755 GCF_052113205.1 Inquilinus sp. YAF38
CCGTGGTCCCGCCCGTCGCGGCGGCGTTGTTGCCGACCGCCGTCGACGGGCCGCCCGATGCCACGGCCCCGATGCCGGCCGCCAGGGCACCCGCGCTGGTCGCGCCGTCGTTGTTGAAATTGCCCCCCGCCGTGCCGCCGTCGTTGACGCTGTAGTAATGCGTCGCCGAGCTGGTCACCAGGTTCTCGATCGCCTGGTTGGAGGCGAAGAGCTGGCTGCCGTTGACCGCGTCGGTGGAGTCCAGCGCGATCCGCCCGGCTGCCACGTTGGTGATCGTCCGCTCCGCCCCCGGCGCGCCGACGCTGACCGTGCTGGTCGGCGTGGTGCCGGCGAARTTGTAGGTCGTCCCCCGGATCGTGGTGCTGGCGGTGCCGACAGCCGCCGCGGTCACCGAGCCCGAGCCCATCGCCACGTCCTTGGCGTTGACCGCCGAGGCGGCGTCGCCGAAGGCGAGCGAACCGGCCCCCGCCGCGCTGCTGGCGTTGCCCAGAGCGACCGAGCCCTGGCCCGTCGCGGTGTTGGTGTTGCCAAGCGCCAGCGCGCCGGTGCCGTTGACGGTGTTGTTGGCGCCGAGGCCGACGGCGCCGGTGCCGGTGACCGAGTTCGGATCGCCGATCGCAACCGCGCCGTCGCCGTTCACCACCTGGCCCTGGCCGATCGCCACCGCCCCTGCGCCGCCCAGCACCTGCGAGTTGGTGCCGATCGCGACCGAACCCTCGCCGGCCGCGGCCGCCACCAGGCTGTTCGTGCCCAGCACCGTGCTCGTGAGGGCGAGAGCCTGGGTGTTGGTGCCGATCGAGATCGCGCTCTGGTCGCTCGCGACCGTGTTGGTGCCGATCGAGACAGCACCCTGGTCGCTCGCGATCGCATTGGTGCCGATCGCGGTCGCCCATTGGCTGGAGGCGTTGGCATTGACACCCAGAGCGATCGCGGCACCCGCCGTCGCGCTGGCGGCGTTGCCCATGGCGATGGCGCTCTCGGCGCCTGCGTTGGCGTTGTAGCCCATTGCCACGGCGTTGAGGCCGCTCGCATTGGCGAGGACGCCGACCGCCGTGGTGTGGTCCGCCGACGCGCTGGCGTTCTGGCCGAGAGCGGTGGACCAGGTCCCGGTCGCCTGGCTGGCACCGCCGACGGCCGTGCCGCCCTGCCCGGTGGCGTTCGCGCTGTTGCCGAGCGCGACCGCCTCGAAGGAGGTGAAGCCGCCCGGGAGCGCCGTGCCGGCCGCCCCGCTGGCATTGGAGGCGATGCCGATGGCGATCGGCGAGCCGTCGCCGCCGGTCACCACGGCCTTGGAATTGGTGCCCAGGGCCATGGCGCCGCCGGCGCCGCCGCTGGTGGCCGTCGCGCCGCTGCCGAGGGCGACCGTGGTCCCGCCCGACGCGGCGGCATTGAAGCCGACCGCCGTCGAGTTGGTGCCCGAGGCCGTCGCCCCGATGCCGGCGGCCATCGCATTGGCGCCGGTGGCGCCGTCATTGATGTAGTTCGGCCCGTGCGTGCCGCCGTCGTTCACGCTGTAATAGTGGACGGGGTTGCTGGCAGCGATCGCCTCGACTGCCTGGTTGGTGGCGAAGAGCTGGCTGCCATTGATGGCATCGGTCGAGTCGATCGCGATCCGCCCGGCCGCGACATTGGTGATGGTCCGCTCGTTGCCGGCGCTGCCGACRCTGACCGTGCTGGTCGGCGTGGCACCGGCAAAGTTGAAGGTGGTGCCGCCGATCACCGTGCTGGCGGTGCCGACCGCAGCCGCGGTCACCG
>NZ_JBFRCU010000202.1:0-1706 GCF_052113205.1 Inquilinus sp. YAF38
GCCGGCGGCCCTGCGGGCGACCGTGCGGTGAAGCAGGGATCGGCGGAGGACGCGGCCTTCGTGATGAAGAATGCCCGCTCGGTGATCATCGTGCCGGGCTACGGCATGGCGGTGGCGCAGGCGCAGCATGCCTTGAGAGAGATGTCGGACCTCTTGAAGAAGGAAGGGGTGGATGTGCGCTACGCCATCCACCCGGTGGCCGGCCGCATGCCGGGGCACATGAACGTGCTGCTGGCCGAAGCCAATGTCCCCTACGACGAGGTGTTCGAGCTGGAGGAGATCAACCGCGACTTCGCCCAGGCCGACGTCGCCTTCGTGATCGGCGCCAACGACGTCACCAACCCGGCCGCCAAATCCGATCCGGCGAGCCCGATCTACGGCATGCCGATCCTGGATGTGGAGAACGCCAAGACGGTGCTGTTCGTGAAGCGCTCGATGGCCTCGGGCTATGCCGGCGTCGAGAACGAGCTGTTCTTCCGCGACAACACCCTCATGCTCTTCGGCGACGCCAAGAAGATGTGCGAGGACGTGGCGAAGTCGTTGGCGTAGCAGTTCGGCTGTAGGTTGGGTTCGCGATTGCGAACCCAACAGGCCACGGCACCAGCGGCGAGATGTTGGGTTCGCCATGCGAACCCAACCTACGGTGTCCGGCAATCTCCAGCCCTTGCCGCCCGCCGGCTTCGGACCAGACTCCTTGGGCAGCAGCCGAGGAGACAGGCCATGACCGAAGCCGATCTGGGCGTCGAGGCCCACTACTTCGAGGATGGCGGCGCGGTGCCGAACAATCCGGCCCTGCCGCTCCTGGTCTATCGCCAGCCCAGCGGCCTCAGCCTCGGCGATGTCGCCACGGCGATCGAGGCGCGCTTCGGCCAGAACGGCTGGGGCAAGGGCTGGCGCAACGGCATCTATACGTTCCACCATTTCCACAGCAACGCGCATGAGGTGCTGGGCATCGCCGGCGGMCGCGCCCGGGTGCGGTTCGGCGGCGCCTCCGGCATGTCGCTCGAGCTCCTGGCCGGCGACGTGGTGGTTATCCCGGCCGGGGTCGGCCACAAACGCGAGGAAGGCAGCGGCGACCTCCTGGTCATCGGCGCCTATCCGCCGGGCCAGGATCCGGACCTGATCAGGGAAGGCGAGGGCGACGGCCGTGCCCTGCGCGACAGCATCCGCGCCGTGCCGGTGCCCGAGACCGACCCGGTGCTGGGCGCCGACGGGCCGCTGGTCAAGATCTGGCGCGAGGCCCAGGGCGGGTAGACGCACGGAGGGGTACCCGGCAGCGCTTGGTGCTGCACCCCCCACCGTCATTGCGAGGAGGCGAAGCCGACGAAGCAATCCATCGTCCCGCACGAGCTGCGCCATGGATTGCTTCGCTGCGCTCGCAATGACGGTGTGGGTTGAGCAGCCGCCAATCCCTCGCCGTCATCGCGAGGCGCGGAGCGCCGTGGCGATCCAGGAATCGCGCCGTCCGCACCGGCCTGAGGCGTTGTTAACGCAATGTTCATTGCGCGGGTGGATCGTTCTCGTTCATGCTACGTTCTATGGACAAGGCGCATTCCGACTCCACTCCGCAGCCAGCCGCACCGGCCCCCGAGCAAGCCGATGCCGGGCAGGCCGCGCGTATGCTCGACCGGCTGGCCGAGATGGCGATGGAGCGCGCCGAGGCCATGCATGCCGCCTCCCTCGCCGCGATCAAGGCCGGCGACACC
>NZ_JBFRCU010000203.1:0-1479 GCF_052113205.1 Inquilinus sp. YAF38
CTAGGGCATCTACGGATCTTTGGAGCGACAGATTGACTCGGGGAGAGGGTTGTCGATTCCCGGCGGCCCGGGGTGTGTGATTCTATGGGCGACACTTTGGGGAACCGGAGTGTCGTCATGGAGATCGATTGGTCATTGGGGCGGTTCGGGGATCGGCGCCTGGATAAAGGGGGGCGGTGCTTCTCGAGCGCATGGTGTCGTGCGCGACGGTATGCCTGCGCCGTCTGGCGCAAGGGAGCTGGTCGGCGCAGATGCGGTTCTGGCGCTTTCTGGCCAATGAGCGGGTGAGCGTCGACAAGCTGATCGCCGCGTGGAGCGAGCAGACGGGGTTGGCGGCGGCGGGGCGGCATGTTCTGGCCATCCAGGACACCAGCGAGATCAAGTTCGCGACGACGGCCGAAGCCCGGCGCGGGCTGGGGAGGATCAAGAAAGGCAAAGCGTATGGTGTGCTGTTGCACGCCATGATGGGCGTCGATGCCGACAGCGGTGCGGTGCTCGGCCTGGTCGGCGGCCAAGTGTGGAACCGCCCGGGCGAGGTCGACACTCCGCACGCCAAGCGCCGGCTTGCGGACAAGGAGTCGATGCGCTGGATCGCCACCGCGGAAGCAGCCAAGGAGACGCTGGCGGCGGCCCGTCTGGTCACGGTCATTGACGATCGGGAAGGCGATTTCTACGCGCACTGGGCGTTGACGCCGACCGACACCGTCCATCTCCTGACGCGGCTGATGCACGATCATGCCCTGCTGGCGGGCGGCACAGTGCGCACGGCACTGGCGGACCAGCCGGTGGTCGACACGGCGGAGCTGGAGTTGCGCGAACGTGCCGACCGGCCTCCGCGCACCGCTCATCTGGAGCTGCGCTTTGCCGCCGTCCAGCTCAAACGGCCCAAGAACACCCTGGAGAAAGACCTGCCCAAGAGCCTGCCGGTCCATGCGGTGGAGGTCGTTGAGCCGCATCCCCCGAAGGGAAGCGAGCCGGTCCATTGGATCCTGCTGACCACCCATCGCATCGACAGCGTCGCCGAGGCCTGGCAGATCGTCGCCTGGTATCGCCAGCGTTGGCACATCGAGCAGTTCTTCCGCACCCTCAAGCGCCGGGGCCTGCAGATCGAGGATAGCCAGCTGGCCAGCGCCGACCGCCTCTGCAAGCTGGTGGCCATCGCCGCCAAGGCGGCGGCGATCGTCATGCAGCTCCTCCAGGCGCGCGACGGCCGCGATCGGCAGCCAGCAAGCCTCGCCTTCACACCTCACGAGATCACCGCCCTGGCCGTGCTCAACCAACGCCTGCAAGGCAAGATCGCCCGCCAGAAGAACCCCCATCCCGAGGCCTCCCTCTCCTGGGCCGCATGGGTCATCGCAAAGCTCGGCGGCTGGCACGAATACGAAGCCAAACCGCCCGGACCCATCACCTTCCACAACGGCTTGGCCTTCTTCCGCGCCTTCGCTGCTGGCTTGGCCGCCAATCTGTAAATGCCCTAGC
>NZ_JBFRCU010000204.1:0-1272 GCF_052113205.1 Inquilinus sp. YAF38
GCCGGTGGCGGGGCTGCTGCGCCGGTGGCGGGGCTGCTGCCCAAGCGCCTGCGCGCCATGCTCGCCCTGGCGCCCCGCCGCCTGCCGCGGCGCAGCCCGGTCGACCGGCCGCAGGTCTTCGCCGCCGAGGGGCCGCGCAAGCGGCGGGTGGCGCTGCTGTCCGGCTGTGCCCAGACGGTGCTGGACCCGGCGATCAACGAATCCACGATCCGCCTGCTGACCCGCCACGGGGTCGAGGTGATGGTGGCGCCGGGCGCCGGCTGCTGCGGGTCGCTGACCCACCATATGGGCCGGGAGGAGGCGGCGCTGGCCTCGGCCCGGACCAATATCGAGGCCTGGAACCGCGTGGTGGCGGAAGGCGGCCTCGACGCCATCGTCGTCAACACTTCGGGCTGCGGCACCACGGTGAAGGATTACGGCCACATGTTCCGCGCCGACCCGGCCTGGGCCGGGCGTGCCGCAACGATCTCGGCCCTGGCCAAGGATATCACCGAGCTGATGGACGAGGTCGGGCTGAACCCGCCGGCGCGGCCGACCGGTCAGGTGGTGGCCTACCACTCCGCCTGCTCGATGCAGCATGGCCAGCGCATCGCGGCGCCGCCGCGCCGCCTGCTGGCCGCGGCGGGGTTCGAGCTGCGCGAGGTGCCGGATGGGCATCTCTGCTGCGGCTCGGCCGGCACCTACAACCTGCTGCAGCCGGAGATCGCGGACGAGCTGCGGGCGCGCAAGGTGCGGGCGGTGGAAAGCACCGGGGCGGCGATCGTCGCCGCCGGCAATATCGGCTGCATCACCCAGATCGGCCTCGGCACCGCCCTGCCGGTGGTGCACACGGTCGAGCTGCTGGACTGGGCCACCGGCGGTCCGAAGCCCACTGCGCTGCCGGATGCCGCCTGACAACCGACTATAAACACATTGTTTCGTTGTATTAATCGGCGATCGCGTTCATGCTATGTTCTATGAACAAGGCGCAGACCGATTCGGCCCCCGAGACCTCGGCCGCTCCGCAGGAGGAGCGGGCGGCGGATCTGTGCGTGGTGGCGGAGCTGGTCGAGATCCAGATGTCGATCGCCCGGGCGACGCAGCGGGAGGCGCTGCAGGCGCCGCAGTCCGGGGTCGATTACTGCCAGCGGATCGCCACCGTCTCGCGCGCCGTGCGGATGACCCTGCTGCTCAAGGACAAGCTGTCGCGTCAGGCCGCCGAGCGGCGCAAGGCCGCGGCGCAGCGCGAGGCGGCGCAGGAGGACTGGCACGCGCTGCGGGTCCGGCTGGCGA
>NZ_JBFRCU010000205.1:0-1195 GCF_052113205.1 Inquilinus sp. YAF38
CAGGGGAATCGCATTTGAATGAAGGAGGGGGTTGCGGGAGGAAGAGAGATCGATTCTGTAGAGGCTTTCTCTTGCGGAGGAGGCCCGATGTCGTCGCTGATCACAATCCTGCGCGAGGTTCGCGATCCGCGCGACCCGAACGCCCGGCACGATCTGGCGGAGCTGTTGTTCGTGGCGCTGGCGGCGACGTTGTGCGGGGCCAAGAGCTGCGTGGAGATCGCCGAGTTCGGCGAGGGTCGGGAAGAGGAGCTGAGGGAGATCCTGGTGCTCGAGCATGGGGTGCCGAGCCACGACACCTTCAGCCGGGTGTTCCGTCTGCTCGATCCGGCGGAGCTGTCGCGGGCCTTTTCGGCCTTCATGACGGCGCTGCGGCGCGGGCTCGGGCTGCCGCCGCCGCAGGGGGTGGTGGCGATCGACGGCAAGGCGCTGCGGCGTGGATACGAGAAGGGCAAGGCCCATCTGCCGCCCTTGATGGTGAGCGTGTGGGACAGCGAGACGCGGCTGGCGGTGGCCGCGGCGCGGGCGCCGGGCGGCTCGGAGGTGAAAGCCACCCTCGACCTTCTGAAGGGCTTGACGCTGAAGGGCTGCACGGTGACGGCCGATGCGCTGCACTGCCATCCAGCCATGGCCGAAGCGGTGCTGGCGGCCAAGGCGCAGTATGCCCTGGGGCTGAAGGGCAACCACGGACCGCTGTTTGCCGCCGCCGAGGCGGCGTTCGCGGCGGCCGGCGATCTCGCCTTCTTCGAAACCCGGGAGCGGGCGCATGGGCGGTCCGAATGGCGGCGGGTATCGGTGCTGCCGGTCCGCCGGCTGGCCGATCCACCGTCCTTCCCCGGGCTCAAGGCGATCGGCCGCATCGAGGCCGAGCGCACCGGCGGCGACGGCAAGGTCAAACGGGCGGTGCGATACATCGCCCTGTCGAAACTCCTCTCCACGCGTCGGCTTGCCCAAGTCGTGCGCACCCACTGGACCATCGAGAACCAGCTCCATTGGACCCTCGACGTCGTCTTCGACGAGGACGATGCCCGCACCCGCAAGAACAACGGCCCGGAGAACCTGGCCATCATCCGCCGGCTCGCCCACAACATCTTGCGGGCCCATCCCCTCGACAAACCCCTCGCCAGCAAAATGCGCCGCGCAAAATGGAGCAAAGAATTCTTCTTCGAACTCTTTACATACATGCGATAGCCCTGCC
>NZ_JBFRCU010000206.1:0-1075 GCF_052113205.1 Inquilinus sp. YAF38
GCCCCGGCACAGACGGCCGCGACCGCCGCGCCGGAACCGGCAGCCCCGGCAGCAACGCCGCCCTCACCGCCGGCCGAGACGTCGGTGGCGACGGCACCGCAGCCCGACGCCGCCCCGGCGCCTGCCCCGGAACCGGCGACGGCCTCGACGACACCGGCTGCGGAACCGCAGGCATCGGCCTCCGTGACTCCGCCGGGCACCGGTGCGGAGCCTGCCGCTCCTGCGTCGCCAGCGGAGCCGGCTGCGACGCCGCCGACGGCGGAAAGCCAGCCCCCGGCCGCACCCGCGGCGTCCACGGACCAGGTCGCGGCACCCGACGATCCGGCGGCGCAGGCGCTGTTGCCCGCCGATGCCTCGGCCGAGCTGCGCGCCCTGGCGCGCCGGGCGATCGCCGGCACGCCCGATGCCGAGCACGATCTCGGCACCTTCTACGCCCTCGGCCTGCAGGTGCCGCGCAGCTTCGAGCGGGCCGCCTACTGGTACCGCAAGGCCGCCGACCACGGCGTCACCAACGCCGCCTACAATCTCGGCGTGCTGCTGGAGCGGGGCCTCGGCATGGCGCGGGATTCGGCGACCGCGACCACCTATTTCCGTAAGGCAGCGGAGGCCGGCCACCCCGACTCGCAGAACGCGCTGGGCCTGGCCTATCTCAACGGCAGCGGCGTCACCCGCGACCCGGCCGAGGCACTGAAATGGTTCCGCCAGGCCAGCGCCAACGGCAATCCGCGCGGCGCCTACAACATGGGCCGGATGTACGAGACCGGCGCGGTCGGCGCCCCCGACCCGCGCGCCGCCGCCGGCTGGTACCGGGTCGCCGCCGATGCCGGCAGCGCCGACGCCAAGGCGGCGCTGGCCCGGCTGCAGGACGACACCCCGCGCAGCGGCTTCGTCACCCTGGCGCCCGACGCCGCACCGGCAGTGCCTGCTCCCTCGCCCGCCGACGCCAGCGCCGATCAGCTCCTGGGGGCCCTGGCGTCGCAGCTCGCGCCGCCGGGACCAGCCGCCCCGGCGACCACGCCGGAGGACCAGCCTGCCGCCGCCGCTAAGCCCCCGATCCAGCCCCCGCTCCCCGGCG